>NZ_JBLVQN010000031.1:0-76758 GCF_058323225.1 Neobacillus sp. PVCKKU3 | reverse complement strand
TATTACGTATAGGATGGGGACATTGGAAGGGAATTATGTTAGTAATTCTGTGGAAGTAAAGGATGTAGTCCGTTTTAATGAGAGGTATGTCAATGATTATTAGAGAGGTAGAACTTACCGATGCTGAAAATTTTACTGGTCTTATTCAACAGGTTGAAGCCGAATCGGAATATATGCTGATGGAACCGGGCGAAAGAAAAGCTACACCTGAGCAGCAACGGCAAAGAATCGAATCAATGAAAAAAAGCGGAAATTCGGCCATTTTTGTAGCAGAAGACGGCGGGGGTTTGGTTGGTTATATGTTCGCGATAGGCGGAACGGTGAGAAGAAACAAACACTCCGTTTATGTTGTGATTGGGATTTTGAAGGAATACCAGGGACTAGGTATTGGGACTAACTTGTTTAAAAAGCTTGATGAATGGGCTATTGAACACAAGATTCATCGATTGGAATTAACAGTGGTAACCCGGAACGAAGCAGGGATAGCCTTATATAAGAAAATGGGTTTTGAGATTGAAGGAACCAAAAAACATTCCCTGCTAATGGCAGGTGAGTTTGTTGATGAATATTATATGGCCAAGCTGATTCAGTGAATGATGAAAGGGAAGACGCCGTTTATAGGCGGTCGTCCTCCCATGCGCGGTCGTAATCCTTTATGTCATCGGTTTTTAAAGTTTTATCGTCTCGGTTTTGCATATTCCCCTGTGCAGCCTGGCGTTTTTTATTTTGTCTTTTCAAATCAAGTGCCTCCAGGTTTGAGATTAATCAAAGAATCCTAAAGCATATTTCACTGCTTCATGAATATCGTTTGTTTCGTATGCTACCATGTCTTCATGGGAAATCTTCATTTTTACACTTTCCAAATCAAAACCACTGTCCAAATCCATCTCAAGAAGAACCTCATATCCTTCAGGCCCAACGCTCGACTCGATAATATTAAAAGTCCGAATCGCGGACCCTGTTTCATAATCCTTTGCGTCCAAACTATCTGCCATAAAAAACACCTCGTTTTTTGCATTCTTGGCTACAAATTTAGAGTTCCAATCGCAGTTCGTATGTATTCATTTCAAATTCTGGAGTAATTAATTGCATAGTATGGGAAGATAATAAAAAGGGAGCTTTTGCTATTAATGAAAGGGCTCATAACGCCCGAAGCGTAAAAAGAGTCGCTGCTTAGGTCGTTATGAAAGGCCGCATAACGCCCGAAGCGTAAAAAGAGCCACTGCTTAGGTCGTTATGAAAGGCTGCATAACGCCCGAAGTGTAGAAAGAGTCGCAGCTCAGGTCGTTATGAAAGGCTCATAACACCCGAAGAATAGAAAGAGTCGCAGCTCAGGTCGTTATAAAAGGCTCATAAAGCCCGAAGAGTAGAAAGAGTTGCAGCTCAGGTCGTTATAAAAGGCTCATAACACCCGAAGTATAGATAGAATCGCTACCCAGGTCGTTATGAAAACCTTCATAACGACCGAAGAGTAGAAAGAGTCGTTGCCCAGGTAGTTATGAAAGGCTCATAAAGCCCGAAGTATAGATAGAATCGCTACCCAGGTCGTTATGAAAGCTCATAAAGCCCGAAGTATAGATAGAATCGCTACCCAGGTCGTTATGAAAACCTTCATAACGACCGAAGAGTAGAAGAAGTAGCCGCCCAGGTCGTTATGAAGGGCTCCTAACGCTGGAAGCCATCAAAGATTACGCCTCCCAAGTGTTATAACAGACCATTACCCAAATACTCCGTCCTAAGCTCCGTCTCAATAACCTTATTATCAAAAGAAAGGGAGTAAGCCTTTGCAGTCGGCCTGGAACTAACAATTTTATGAACATCCTGATCAATGAAATGAATCGCCACCCCATCATCTGCGGCAATCCCGCCTCCAAGTGCTCCTGCACCCACAAGACGATGGTAGGCCGGCCGTCTGTCCTCCTCACCATCATAATGCGGGCAATTGCTGCCTTTCAAAAATCCT
This sequence comes from Neobacillus sp. PVCKKU3, assembly GCF_058323225.1. Lineage (NCBI taxonomy): Bacteria > Bacillati > Bacillota > Bacilli > Caryophanales > Bacillaceae > Neobacillus > Neobacillus sp. PVCKKU3. The sequence continues at coordinate 74,795 of NZ_JBLVQN010000031.1, read as the reverse complement.
AAAGCTTTAATCGGTTCAAGGCCGCTGCCAAAGGAGTCGGTAACCCCTTCTTCAAACCAGCAAATTGAGCCGGCGCTGATTCCAGCCAGAATGATTCCCTGATTCCACGCCTTCCTCAAGATCTCATCCAAGCCCCATTCTTTCCAAAGCACTAATAAGTTTTTGGTATTCCCACCACCGACATAAATGATGTCTTTTTCTAAAACAAAGCTTTCCAAATCTCTAGTTGGAGGTCTAAACAACGATAGATGAGATGGTTCACAAGGTATTTTTTCAAAAAAACGATAAAAATCGCTGACATAACTGTCCGAATCCCCGCTGGCCGTCGGGACAAAACAGATTTTTGGGTTGGTTTTCTTAGATTGTTGCAGGATATATGTATCTAATAACGGGTTCTCCGGTTCCATCGAGAAACCGCCGCCACCCAGCGTGATAATTTGCTTCATTCGTTTCAGTCCTTTCCCATTTATTGACACCATTATACCATTCCTATTTTTCTTTTAAACTATCTAACAAAAGGTAGCCAAAAATAACCCCAGCGATGGCCATAATCGTAGGGTTTGATCCGAAATTCCAAAATCCCCTAAAAAATGAAGGTACAAAATACCACGCAGCAAAGGGCCCTGTTGCTATAAAAAGTGCAGGTAAACCGATAAGAATTAGTTTCCCCCAATCTACTGCCCAGCGTTTCTTTTCGCGAATTTCAATTACCAGCTTTGGCAGCCGGAGCAAGCCTCCCACAAAAATAGGAAACAGCACACTAAAGATTAAATTGGGCATTACCCTAAAATACATACTTTGGTATTCCCTTAACTGAGTCTGAATCACTGATCCAACGAGAAGGACCAGAATGAGAATGGATGACCAAATAAGATTTTTCAACCATCTTTGCATTTCATCACCTCATTTTTCTAAAACTACCTCAGCACATTCAAAATAATTAACAACAATATTCCTAAAGCAAAAAAACTGATAAAGAAGTATCCAAAATACCTTAATGGTTTCGGCAGCTTTCTTAAATTCCCATTCGCAGCATTGCCTTCGATTTTATCATAGTGGTCTATGACATCATTGAATGGTTTATTTTTTGTCATCAAGCGTCACCTCTTTGAATTTGTTTTCTTTTTCTAAACATGATAATCGCTGACACTAATAATAGAAAAGGTGAAATGATCAACCATTTAAATAAACTGGGGGAGCCTGCCAAATACAAAGTTAATGGGAAGGACCAGATAGCACATAATAGTAATAAGACAGGTTTTAAAGAGCGGCTTGCGTAAAGGGCTATGAACATCGGAAGAAAATACATTAGTGAAAAGGAAATGAAGACATCTTCTTCTGGAGGACCCCCAACATAGGGATTATTAAATAAAAAATAGCAGCAGTAAAGAAACCCTCCCAAAGAACCGAGCACGCCCAAACGTCTTGCTGTTTTCAACACAATCACCCCCTCATCATTTTATATTCGGATTTGGACCGAAAAAACCTTTTTTTTCCGAAACATTCGATTTAACCAATATATGAAAATAGCTTCAGGGCTTTGGTCAGATTTGGGGTGTTTATAATTTACCACAAATTAACATACTTTTGCTTGAAACTCAAAAACAAATCCAGTAAAATGAGAATTACTCAAATTCGGAAGGGTGACCTGAAGCCAATGAATAACTAATCCTATTTTTAGAAATAATTCGTAATAACGAACATTATTCTGGATAGGATTGGTATAGGCTTTTTTATAAAAGGTATGTGGTACCCTGTTGTACTAGGACTTTTTTGCGCCTGTTTTTCCTCCTGTCCAGTTAATCGGATAAGGAGGTTTTTTTATGGAAAAAACAAATTCGGATATGACGATAGGAGCATTGTTTCGAAATCAAGTCATTCGGACGATTTTGCTTTCGACGTTTTTCCTGCAAATCGGGATCTGGGTCCGAAATTACTCCATTTTGCTATTTGTGGTGGAGAAAACCAATGAAAACGCAGTGGCCGTTTCTCTCATTTCGGTAGCTGAATTTGCCCCAATCTTTCTGTTTTCCTTTATTGGGGGAACATTTGCCGATCGTTGGCGACCAAAAAAGACGATGATTTGGTGTGACTTTCTAAGTGCCATTTCGATCTTTGTTGTGCTGTTGGCACTTGTTTTTGGAAGCTGGAAAGCTATATTCTTTGCGACTCTCGTATCCTCGATTCTTTCCCAGTTTTCACAGCCGTCAGGAATGAAGCTGTTCAAACTGCATGTAAGGGAAGAACTCATTCAAATGGGGATGTCAATCTACCAAACCCTATTTGCACTGTTTATGATTCTTGGCCCGGTGATTGGGACGTTTGTGTATCAGCATTACGGAATTGATGTCGCGATTGCCATAATGGGTGTTGCCTTTTTGCTGTCGGCGGGAATTCTATTTTTACTTCCAGCCGATTATGAGATAGAGGAGAAGGCCGAAAAAACAACCATCACGCAGGAAATGAAAGCAGGGTTCAGTTACGTTTTGAACAGCCGTCCATTGACGATGCTTGGCGGATGTTTCGCAGCGGCCGGGTTGGCGCTGGGACTGACGCAGCCGCTGGCAGTATTTCTTGTCACAGAAAAGCTCGGCCTGCCAAAAGAGCAGCTTCAGTGGTTGATGGCGGCATTTGGAGCAGGGATGATTTTAGGTGGCGGCCTAACTGTTGGTTTGGCCAAAAAGACCCCGCCGCAGATTTTGCTGGCACTAGGAATGGCCATCAACGCAATTGTCTTTATGTTACTGGGATTATCCGAATTTTACTGGCTTACCTTAGCAGTCCAATTTCTCGCCGGTTTATTCATGCCATGCATTCATATTGGTATCAATACGATGATTCTGAAAAATACAGATGCCGACTTTATCGGCAGGGTAAACGGAATTTTGAATCCGATGTTCATGGGAACGATGGTCATTACCATGACCGCAAGCGGCTGGCTGAAGGAAAAGTTTTCGCTTGTGGCGATGTATGAAACGACTGCGCTATTATTTATCATCGGGGTGTTATTCCTAGTTCCGCTTTTTAAAGGGTCTGCTGTTTTGAAAAAAAGTGAAGAGGCTTAATTTTTTAAGAGGAGCTTTTATAAAGGCTCCTTTTCTTATGGTAAAATATTCATATTAAGTATGAGGGAGGGCTTCAGACATGGATGTAATTGAAAAAGCACTTCAAATTGCCAGTAAAGCGCATCAGCGCCAGTATCGGAAAGGAACGGACATCCCATATATCGTACATCCGGTTGCCGTAGGAATGCTGTTGATGAAGGCGGGTTATCGCGATGAAGTCGTAGCAGCGGGAATTCTACATGATACTGATGAAGATACCGATTATAAACTAAATGACATTAAACGTGACTTTGGTGAAGAGATCGCTGAAATCGTGGCAGGCTGTTCCGAGCCTGATAAGTCACTTTCTTGGGAAGAGCGGAAGGAACACACGATCGAATTTTTGAAAACCGCCTCTAGCGATATCCGTGCGGTAGCCTGTGCCGATAAACTTCATAATATCCGGTCAATCATTAAAGATTATGAGCAGGATGGCAATGAGGTCTGGCAAAGGTTTAACCGAGGCAAGGAGCAGCAGGAGTGGTATTATACCAACTTGGTCGAGAGCCTCAGACACCAGGGGGCGTTTAGTTTGGTAGACGAACTAGAGAAAGAGGTAATCAGGTTGTTTAAGCGTTAGAATTTTTGAAGGGCCGAAATATTTAGTCATCTAGCTTTACAGTAGGGAATGAAGGACATTTGGAACGAGGGGCGGTATGAATTTGGTCTTCATCAAGCCAATGAAGGACAATTTGAACCAAGGCCCCCATGAATTTGGTTTTCATCAAGCCAATGAAGGACAATTTGAACCAAGGCCCCCATGAATTTGGTTTTCATCAAGCCAATGAAGGACATTGTGAACCAAGAACCCTATGGATTTGGTCTTCATCAAGTTTATGAAGGACATTTTGAACCAAGAATCCCATAGATTTGGTCTTCATTAAGCTTATGAAGGACATTTTGAACCGATACCCACCCGATTATGTCCTTAATCAAAAAACGGGGGGGGCACATATAATCCATCCAATAGACAAACTAAGACCCCAGAGCAACCCGAAAATTTTAACAAGGGAGATATGTATGGAAATAAGACTACTAAACTCAAACGATGCCGAAAGCTATTGGCAGCTAAGATTAGAAGCCTTGCAGCAAAATCCGGAGGCCTTTTTAACAAGCTATGAAGATGCCATCAAAAGAGAAAACCCAGTGGAACAAACCGCACGAAATCTCTCCGCAGAAGGAACCTACACTTTCGGAGCATTCAATAACCAAGAACTCATTGGGGTCGTCACCCTAATGCACGAGAAACCAAGCAAAATCCGTCACAAGGCCAACATTTTTGCAATGTACGTGACACCTCATCAACGAGTATCCGGTGTAGGCAGTGCTTTACTTTCCTCCGCTATTGAAAAAGCAAAATCAATCGAAACGATTGAAAAAATAAATTTAACTGTAACAGCTAGTAATGAAAAAGCGAAGAAGCTCTATGCCAAGCATGGTTTTAAAGTATTCGGATACGAAGAAAAGGCGTTAATAGTGAATGGCGAATATTTCGATGAGGAGTATATGGTTTTACATCTATAACTAAAATGGGAGGGGACATAGTGCTCAAAAGCAAAAACATTTACATAAGACCATTTACTGAAGACGATGCAGCATCCCTGCTCAAATCGCAAATAGAGAATCGCCAATTTTTCGAAAAGTTCTCCTATGAGCGCACCAACGAGTTTTACACAATCGAGGCACAGCAAAACAGAATCAAAGAGTTTGCAAAGGATTGGCAAACTGACCAGGCGTATACCTTCGGAATTTTTACAATGGATGACGCTTTAATCGGCACAATTAATCTCTTCCAAGTTCTCCGCGGTTCTCTCCAAAGCGCCTTCATTGGTTACTTTTTGGATCAAAAGCACAACGGGAAAGGCTATACTACTGAGGCTGCAAAGCTCCTGGTGCAGTTTGCGTTTAACGAATTACAATTACACCGCATCGAAGCCGGAGTCATGCCGCATAATATCGGCTCCATCCGGGTGCTGGAAAAGGCAGGCTTCCATAAGGAAGGAATCGCCATCAAGAATGTCAAAATCAATGGAAAATGGGAAAACCATCAGGTGCTGGCGATCATAAACCCAAATGATTAGAACATCAGGTGCAGGTGATTATCTCCCAAATGATTAGACCAAAAAACCGGCTAGCCTTTACAAAGGGCTATTCCGGTTTTTGCTCAAGGGCTTGTCTTTTCAAATACCCATAATCACTAGATCCAAAAAAATTTCTTAAAATCATCAAAAAAATCATGATGATGATGCTTATCTTTCTCTTCTTCTTTAACAACAATTACTTTATTAGCACGAATGACGACTTGGTCGGCATCAATAACGATTCTTCCGCGTTTGTCACGGTGATGCCTCGTTAAGCCCTCAACTTCAATCTCTATTTTTTCGCCATCTCTCCATCCACTATACACTTAAAAACCCTCCTTTCTACCATTATTTATTAAAATATGCTTGTACAGAAAAAAGGCTTGGACAAACATTCTTTTTTAAAACTGTATCGGTTTAAATCTACAAAAATATGTAACAAACCTCATTATATTAATAATCTTGTTTATGATAAAATTGTCCTGTAGAGAATGGAGGGTAGCTGACGATGACTTTCTACAAGGCTCTAGTTTTCATACACATTTTTTCTGCCATTATCGGGATGGGTCCAGGGTTTATTTTAACAACGGTTGTTAAATCAGGAAAAACAATGACCGAATTGCGCCATTCCTATGCAATCCGTAATAAGTTACATATCTATGTCATGATTGGCGGTACGCTATTACTGGTCACAGGCTTAGGTCTTGGCCTATTCAATACAGCACTGTTCCGTCAAGGATGGTATCTTATAAGTCTTATACTCTTTTTGGCGGCACTCGCAATCGGCCCAATCGTTTTATCGCCTAGGTCCAAACCCATTAAGGCGATGCTGGAGTCCCATAAAGGAGATGACATTCCAGAAGAGTACTGGCGGTTATCTAAAGAGCTTTTCTTTTATGAAAACTTGGAAAATGTTATTTTTATCATTATCATTGCCCTTATGATACTTAAACCTTTTTAGGGAAAAATTAGAGTGCAAGGCCGAGTCGGTTTTGCACTTTGTCGTTTAGGAGTGTTTTATGAAAAAGAAACTGGCCTATACAGGCGCTGGAATCCTGCTAGTTTTTCTACTATTATTGGGTACATATAAATTAATGAATTCACGAACCTTCCAGTTATTTGGGGACCTCACCTATAAGGTAGATACAAATCAGAAGCTTGTAGCGTTGACGTTTGACGATGGCCCTTCGAAAAATATACCGGAGCTTCTGCCGTTATTAAAGAAATACAACGCGAAGGCAACCTTTTTCCTAATCGGCAGCGATATTGAGAAAAATCGTGAGGAAGCGAAAGGATTAGCAGCGGCTGGACACCAGCTTGGCAACCATACCTATTCCCACGAGCGAATGATTTTTAAATCACCTGCTTTTATTCGAGCTGAAATTGAAAAAACAGATCGGTTAATACGTGAAGCAGGGTATAAAGGTGAAATTGATGTGCGGCCGCCGAACGGAAAGAAACTTGTCGGTCTGCCTTATTATTTAAGCAAACATGATAGAGATACGATTACCTGGGGCCTGGAGCCGGACAGCTATTACACAGCCGCCCGCGATAAAGTGGATTACATAAATAAAAACATAGAACCAGGGTCCATCATCCTGCTTCATCCCTGGTACGGCGGATCTGCCGAAGAACTAAAGGCGGTGGAGGGGATCTTACAATCCTTGACAGACAAAGGCTACAAATTTGTCACTGTAAATGAACTGCAAGAGTCGGCAAGGAAGTAATTTTATTTGGAGGAATTTATTATGAAAAGTGCCAATCCATATGTTTTTATTGATAATTGCCTGACAGTGATGGAGTATTATAAGGATTTATTTGGCGGTGAAATCACAAACATTTAACAAACAGACGATGGCAAATGCCTGCATGCTGAACTTCATTTAGGCGACAGCATCATCCACTTCTCGGACACCTTTAGCAAAGTTCATGCCGGTGATAATGTTAGAATCACATTGGAATGTGAAAATGAAGAGGAAATTAGAAAGGTGTACGATTCCCTTAGCACAGACGGAAGGGTCACCTTTGAGCTTCAGGAAACGTTCTGGGGCGCACTCCATGCTAATCTGGTCGATCGCTTTGAAATTGGCTGGCTGCTAAATTATCAAAAATAATAATTAAAAAAATGCTTTCCTAAGCGGGTAAAGCATTTTTTATTGTTTTTTAATCCTCCAATAAAGGACAATAGCAACCGGAAGGATAAGCGGGATGATGATAAAAAAAGAAAATGTCCAAATCGTGCTTAATACTAAGATAGCGTCACTGCATCCGTTTGTTCCGCATTCTGTGGTGCGCAGACCTTTTTCAGAAATAGACGAAAAATAACCAATCAGCCGTACTCCGAACAGGAAAAACCAAATCATGATAATAGCTATTACTAATAAAATGTTTTTTTTCAAAACGATGCCTCCTAAGAAAACCTCACTCTATCATTTTGTTCCAAAAATGAAGCAAAGATTCTCTCTTTTTGCCGTATTAAGCTTATTAATTCTCTAGAATTTGAATAATAGAATCATCTTCACCCTGTTTAACAGAAACCTCCCACGTATTGGAATCGGGGTTGAAATGGACAGACTTTATCACAGGAATTTCCTTTTACTATTAGATTGATGGGGCAGGGCATTTGTTTCTATTAAAAAACTTAAATTATCCGTCCCATAAGTGAGCAGCCAATAATCAAAGGTTATAACCCTATAACAGATTTGTATTTTTTCCAGACAATGGAATGGTGTAGCATAGAGTTATAAAGATATAGGGGGTTACTTTTATGGAATTAAAAAAACTGTCGTGGGCAACTGTAGTAATGGAATCAAATGGAACTTCAATCCTTATTGATCCACTTGGGGAGCCGATTAAGGGGCAGGACCGGCCGCTCGCCGCGAAATTAGGGGAACCATTAGAGCCACTAGTTTCACTTAGAACCATCAAAAGGCCAAATGCTATTTTGGTTACCCATTTCCATCCAGATCATTTTGATTATCAATCAGTCTTGGATAGCTTTGGTGACGCTGTTCCTCTTTATCTTCCAAAGGAATCTGAGAGCTATGCCGCTAAATGTGGATTTAAAAACGTAACCGGGGTTAGTCCAAATGAGGATTTTATCGTAAACCATGTAAAAGTTTCTGCCTCCTATTCAGTGGATGGGTTTGGTTCCCCGCAGGTTTCTTGGATTGTAAATGATGGCGTCCATACGATTGTCCACTGCGGGGATACGCAGTGGCATGGATTTTGGTGGCGGATGGAGCAGCAATACGGGCCAATCCATGCTGCATGCCTTCCAGTAAACGGCCCGATGCTCCATGTTACTGGTTTGAAAACACAAAGCAGTTTGCCGGCATGCTTGACCCCTGAAGAGGCAGTTGAAGCAGCGAAAATATTAAATGCAGATTACCTGGTTCCAATTCATTATGGAACCTTCAATAATCCTCCTTTTTATATCGAAACCGAAAATGTGGAAGAAAGGTTAATTAAACGAGGCAATGAACTAGATGTTACTATAAAAATTTTACGTCCAAATGATCTACTTGGTGACACGATAAAACAATAAAAACAAAACAGGAGTGATATCTATGGAAATTCAATTAATCAGACATGCAACACTTAAAATCAGCATGAATCAATATCATTTCTTAGTGGACCCGATGTTCAGTATTAAAGGAGAGATGGACCCGGTAGCGAACGCGGCCAATACTTTCAAAAATCCGTTAGTAGAATTACCGTTCCCCATTGAAAACGTTCTTGAAGATATTGATGCGGTCATACTGACTCATTCCCATCGCGACCACTTTGATGATGCCGCGATCAAAACCATACCGAAGGATTTAAAGATTTTTTGCCAGCCCGAAGATGAAGAAAAGCTGCGTGGGTTGGGTTTTTCAAACGTTACAAAAATTAAGGAAGAAGAAAGCTGGAACGGGATCCGCTTAACTAGAACGGGAGGTCAGCATGGAACCGGAGAACTGGGTAAGCAGATGGGACCAGTTTCAGGTTTCATCATCGAGGCTTCTGGTGAACCTTCCCTGTATATTGCCGGGGACACCATTTGGTGCGATGAAGTTCGGGAGGCCATATCGGAGCGCTCTCCTGAAATCATCATCTTAAATGGCGGGGAGGCGCAGTTTTTAACAGGGGATCCGATTACGATGGGAATAAAGGATATCGAAAGAGTAAGTGTAGAAGCCTCCTCCTCCAAAATTATTGTCGTTCACATGGAGTCGTGGAATCATTGCTTATTGAGCAGGGAAGAGTTGCGGGGATATATTGCCAAAAATGGTTTAAATAATGTCACGGTCCCTTCTAATGGAGAGGTTTTTGAATTCTAATCGTGAAGTCACGAGTGAACCGACTCGTGACTTCTATTTTTACAATGGAATTCTGTCTCCACGGCTAGTGGGCTGGGATGTGACTAGAAATTCAATATCGCTGTCTGTCTCATTGAAAATTTGATGAGGGACCATCGGCGGCACTTCGTATCCTACCTTTTCTTCCAGAACGACTCTTTCACCATCAACTTCAAGAATGGCTGTTCCGGACAAGATAAAAAAGAATTGCCGTGCATGAACATGGTAATGCCTTTCTTCGGCAGTATGAGGTGGCATTCGTTCCTGGATGATACTTAGATTTGTATTCTTCACCAGATGCCAGCCGTCACACTGTTGTCCCCATATGTAGTGTTCCGCGTTAGACTTGCTTCTTTTCATTTTTTCGCCTCAATTACACCATTATTTTTACATCCATTATACTACCTATTATCAGACAGATAGTTTGCTAATTTCCGAAGTTTATCTTAAATGGTAAAATGTTCAAAAGGGCTTTAAAAAGGATGAGCGCTATATGAATATTGATTACTTTCGAAGTTTTGTAGAAACGGTAAATCAAAAAAGTCTTTCCAAGGCAAGTGAGCGTCTTAATATCTCGCAGCCGGCATTAAGCAAGCAAATCCGTAAATTAGAAGACTATTTTGAAGCACCATTATTAGTGCGGTCCACTTCAGGAGTCGTTCTAACTGAGGCAGGGGAGTTAGTTTACAAAAAGCTGCCGCAAATCCTGAGCGAACTTTCTACTCTCCAAAATGACCTTAACAAACTGAAGGATATTCGAAGCTATACGATTGGGACCTTGCCAAGTTTAGCCGGCAATTATATCCCTTCCCGAATCTTAAAATTGAAGGAGAAAGGGATTCATGTGGAGGTTGTTATAAAGAATGCCTCTCAAGAAGTATTTGAACTCCTAAAAAATGGGGAAATCGATGCCGCCATCATTGAAGAAATGCCGGTCAATAAAACTTATTGGCAAAAGGAAATTTTTGATGAGCCTTTATATGCTATCCTGCGTACTTCTCATAAACTTTCTGGAAAACAGTCCGTTCTAATTGAAGAGATTAGTGACGAGGAATTTGTATTGTATCCTTCGTTCTGTACGATTAGGGAAAGTGTCAGCAGGATGTTCCGTGAACAGGAGAAAGAACTTAAGATTATTAGAGAGATAGATTTTGGTGATTTTTTAATTGGATATGTTGCAGCCGGGTCTGGGATTACCGTGGTACCAGAAATGAGTATCAAGAATCTGGGGAACTCATTTGTAAAAGCCATACCATTAAACCACTCCTTAGCCAAACGGAAAATATCGCTGATTGCAAATTCGAACACAACTGGAAAGGCACTATATCCATTTTTTAAAAAACTTTAAGGGGATGAAATTTTGTTTAAAGATATTATTGAAACTGAGGCAGAACTGCGGTCATTGCTGGGATCACCAAGTGAACTGGCTTCCAAAAAGGTCATTCACCATTTAGACCATCATTGCTTGGAATTTCTTTCAAAATCGCCGTTTTTAGTAATGTCGACAGCTGACGAGCAGGGGTTTTGTGATGTTTCTCCAAGGGGAGACCAGCCCGGATTTGTCCTAGTGTTAAATGAAAAACAACTCATCATACCGGAACGACCAGGCAACAAAAGAGTAGATTCTTTGCGTAATATTTTATCCAATCCCCGAGTTGGTCTGCAGTTTTTCATACCGGGGCTGGGAGAGACACTAAGGGTAAATGGGAAAGCTTGTATAGTCAGAGATGAAGAACTGCTTGAGAAGATGGCGGTTGGCGGCCGGAAGCCCCTATTAGGGATTGGGGTGGAAGTAGAAGAGTGTTTTATTCACTGCGCAAAAGCTCTTAAACGCTCAGGTTTATGGGCTCCGGATTCCTGGCTTGAAAAAGAAATGCTGCCATCCGCCGCAAAAATCCTGTTTGAACACGCTAAGCTACCCGATTCCAGTGTCGACACCATTCAAAAAAGTCTTGAGGAGAGCTATACTAAGAGGATGTATTGATTAAATTAGGGATACGACCTGAGGAAAAGAATGCTGTGCAAAAGAGGAGAACTGTCCGAAGAGAGAGGTCCTACGGACAAAACTACTAGGAAAAAGAAGAAAAATGTCCGCAGACAGTGGTCCTACGGACAATACCGCTAATAAAAGGAAAAAAATGTCCGTAGGGAAGCTCCTAAGGAAGAGCCGCTGGCTACTGATAAGATTTAAATCAACATACATTTATTTATGTAAAAGGAAGTTACCAAAAATGAAGCATTACGTAGTCGGCTTTGCATTTAATCACACAATGGATCGCGTCTTAATGTTAAAAAGAAACAAACCGCCTTACCAATATCTTTATAATGGTGTAGGTGGAAAAATAGAACTTGACGAGGATCCGCACCATGCCATGTTTCGGGAACTCCAGGAAGAAACGGGATTAAAACAGTCTGATATTCAAACATTCAGTCACCTAACCACGCTGGAATTCAAGTCAGGAGTAAAACTATCTGTTTACTACTTCCAATTGAACCGAAACATCGACCCGTATCTTACAAAGAGAACAATGGATGAGGGCACATTAGAATGGCTGCATATAGAAGAAGACCATTTGCTGGACGCCTCCAACCCGAAGATGGCCGGAGACGGAAATATAGCATATTTCATTCAATTTGCCCAAAACGTACATAAAGGAATTGCCTCTTTTTAAAGACAATAGAAAAAACTAATTGGAGGAAAACAGCCATGAAAGAAATCCAAGAATTCGCCAAACAATTCCATAGGGAAATGAACTGGGAAATCAGCAATGACAGCTTTGAGGAAGCCCGGGCATCCCTTTTAAATAATTACATGCTGCTGACTACAGAAGTGGCCGAGGTCGCTGAGGAACTCCGTAAAGCCTTCAACATGACAAGAACTCTAGTCCATGAAGGCATGGAGGAAGAGAAGGCCTTCGAAATGTCTAAGGATTTTGTAAAAGAAGACATTGGCAAGGAATTAGCTGACTGTCTCGCCTATATGCTCAAATTTTATAATTATTTCGGCCTCGACCTTGAGGAAACCTTTTACGCCAAAATGGAAGAGGTCAAGAACCGGCGTAACAAGGATGTCGTGCCCATAAAAAAATAAAAGACAGGGTGCATCCCTGTCTTTTTGTACGTCAAAAGCCCTAATCGGCCCTTACGGTTTTTATTTTAAAAATAAAATAATAGTATTTATAAATGACAATTAACACCAGAACGCCTTTCACAATATAGCTCGGATGCAAAATAAGAGGTATCGCAATCATGGCATCCGCAAACAACAAAATCGATAGCTTCTGCTTTAGGGTCATCGACCGTTCCCGGACGAAGGTTTCTAAATGGCGTTTGTAGAGGTTTGTCCCTTTAAACCAGCGCTCAAACCGTGCTGACCCTTTCATGAAGCAAAAGGATGCCAAGAGCAGCAAAGGTGTCGTTGGCACAACAGGTAAAACAATCCCGATAATCCCCAAGCCAAGCGAAATAAAGCCAATCACTATGAAAATAAACTTAATAATACGGTTTTGACTAATCATTGTCCTCGAACCTAAACTTAGTTTTTCCTTCATTATACCCTATCAGAAAATAGGTAAGCTAGAATCTCCGGCATTCTCTCCCGGAAAAAACGATAATGGTGTTCGGCCTCTTCCACACTTACAAAGCGTGTATCGCCAATCTGGCTGCTCAAAAGGTCATAGACCTGCATGGCAAGGCCAAAAAACAGCTTGCTTGCTTCTGGGTCATCCGGCACTTCCTTCGTTCCGATATCCATGTAAAACTTCTCAATTCCCGATAAATCACTGTGTTTAATAAATTCCTCCAAGGCTTCTTGGTTCCGATAAAAGCCCGGCGACAGTACGGCGATTTTTTTGAATACCTGCGGATAACAGCAGGCTGCATAAGTGGAAATAATCGCGCCTAATGAGATACCCGCCATCGCTGTCTCATTCTCGAGCGTCCGAAATTTTCGGTCGATGTATGGCTTTAACTCATGGACGATAAAATCCAAATAGTCCTCTCCTTTCCCGCCTGAAAGGCTCTCATATCCTAATATTTCCTTGCTTATCTGTCCTTGCTTCCACGGGCAGTACTCGTTGATCCGCTCTTCACCTGAGGTGTTTAGGTCAATCCCAACTACAATCAGCTCAAGGTCCGATTCATCCAAGTATTTTTTCAATCCTAAAGAAGTGCCATTAATCGCACCTTCATCTTCAAACACATTTTGCCCGTCGTGCATATAGAGAACGGGATACCGTTTCAGTCCGTCCTGATAGGATTCTGGCAAATAAACACGAATCATTCTATCTTGCTGAAATGATGTCATATAAAGGGTGAATTTTTCCAACACAATGAACCACTTCCAATCATGCAATCTCCTAAACTTAAATTTATCATAAACACCAATTTTTGCCTAAATTTTTATATAAAAAGAAGATAACAGGATTTATAATATGGTTGAATGTGGAAAAAATTCCAGACTATTGGAGTGGTGCGAAATGCTCGCGAGGAAAACGAAAAAGATACAGAGCCAAACGGAATCCATTGCATCATTGGAAGAGGTGATGATTGGCGGCAGAAAGCAATGGGTCCTATTCAGAGGGGAAAATGTTGACCAGCCTATTATGCTGTTTTTGCACGGCGGACCGGGCACAGCGCAAATTGGATTCGCTCCCAAATTTCAAAAGGACCTTGAAAAGGAGTTCCTAATCGTCAATTGGGACCAAAGAGGGGCAGGATTATCTTACTCTCCTGATGTCCGAAAAGAGGAACTAACTGTTGAAACCATTTTAAGCGACACTATTCAATTAATCGAATATCTCCTCAAGCGTTTCAAAAAGGAAAAGCTGATCCTCGTAGGACATTCGTGGGGAACAGTCCTTGGCATATTGGCTGTTCAGAAGTGTCCGCAATATATCTCCAGCTACATCGGCATCGGCCAGGTGGCCGACATGCGTGCGGGGGAAAAGCTATCATATGACTATACCGTAAAAAAGGCCCGTGAACAAAAAAACGAAAAAGCCCTAAAGGAACTCGAGAGGCTCGTCTATAATCCAGCTGACATGGATTATTTAAATGTCCAAAGGAAATGGCTGACAAAGTTCGGCGGGTCCTATATCGGCATAAATGAATTTAATCTTATTTATTCAAATATGCTGTTCGCCAATGAATACACGCTGAGGGACTGGTTTTCCTACATAAAGGCAGGAAAGTTTTGTTTGGAGACCATGTGGGAAGAACTTTTGGCCATAGATTTCATAACGAATGCGGCGAAGCTGGAGGTGCCGGTTTACATTTTTGCCGGCAGGCAGGATTATCAAACACCATCGCAGCTAGCTAAGCAATACTTTGATGTACTGCAATGCCCGCAGAAGGAATTCGTTTGGTTTGAAAACTCGGCTCATCTGCTGAATTTTGAAGAGCCAGGAAAATTTTATCAGGAATGTATAAAAATTAAACAAAGGCTGTCAAAAATAAACTGAAAAGAACTCTGGCAACAGAGTTCTTTTTTGTGTTATAGTTCAATTTACATAGTTGGTTGATATTGTGAAATAATTATATTTTCAAAATAGTACAAATGATTTAGATAAAAATGGTATCACTTTGCCATTGATTTAAATACAATTTAAAAATAAAATTATATTAGGCGATGAAATTGTGATTATCTTCATTTATTTTTTGAAAGAAAAGAGGGGAAAATAAAAATTCCTCTATGCAGATTTAATTTCAACAAGGAGAGGTGCATGTTATGAAAAGAATTAGCTTGGCTTGGCAAATCTTCATTGGTTTAGTGCTTGGTATTATTGTTGGTGCCATTTTCTATGGAAACCCGCATATTGCCGATTATTTACAGCCAATTGGAAACGTTTTTATTCGGTTAATTAAAATGATTGTCGTACCAATTGTGGTTTCGAGTATCATAGTAGGGGTTGCCGGTACCGGTGATATGAAATCTTTAGGGAAACTCGGCGGCAAAACGCTGCTATATTTTGAAATCATTACGACAATTGCCATTGTTGTTGGTCTTTTGGCTGGTAACATCTTTCATCCAGGGACTGGCGTTGACCGTTCTCACTTAACGAAAACTGACATTAACACGTATGTGGAAACAGCGAAAACAACAGAAACCCATTCAATGGCTGATACTTTTGTCAATATTGTTCCGACCAATATCATGCAGTCATTAGCGAACGGTGATATGTTAGCGATCATCTTCTTCTCTGTCATGTTCGGATTGGGCGTTGCCGCTATTGGGGAAAAAGGAACCCCGATAATTAATTTCTTCAAGGGAACAGCTGATGCTATGTTCTATGTGACCAATCAAATTATGAAGGTTGCTCCAATTGGTGTATTTGCCTTAATTGGTGTAACGGTTTCAAAATTTGGGTTATCTTCGCTAATTCCTTTAGGAAAATTGGTCATCGTTGTATACGGTGCTATGGCGTTCTTTATTTTAGTGGTCTTAGGATTAACAGCTAAACTAGTCGGTTTTAATATCTTTAAGCTATTGAAATATTTGAAAGACGAACTATTATTAGGTTATTCTACAGCAAGCTCGGAAACAGTTCTTCCGAAAATTATGGAAAAAATGGAGAAACTCGGCTGTCCAAAGGCGATTACCTCCTTCGTTATACCAACTGGCTATTCTTTTAATCTCGATGGTTCTACCTTGTACCAGGCTATTGCGGCGTTGTTTATTGCACAAATGTACGGAATCCATATGAGCATCGGCCACCAAATTACGTTGGTGCTTGTATTGATGATTACCTCTAAAGGGATTGCCGGAGTTCCAGGTGTATCATTCGTTGTTCTTCTAGCCACTTTAGGAACCGTAGGTATCCCAGTAGAAGGTCTTGCCTTCATCGCCGGGATTGACCGTATCCTTGACATGGCACGTACATGCGTCAATATTGTGGGTAACTCACTAGCTGCGATCGTCATCTCTAGATGGGAAGGCCATAAAATAGACGCAGAACCAAAAGAATTAGCAGCATAGTAATAAAAAGCAGATAGCAGGTGTCTGACCCAGAGGGTGTCAGACACCTTTTTTTATTGTGGCAAATTTAGAAAAGGCAGGTCTTATTTCATAGGATTCTGAGACGGGCCCCGCTTTATTTAGTAATTTAAAATAGTAAATGCGCCAAATCCCTTTCCATAAGTTGTACATATTTTAGTAGTATAAGGACAACCTTACGGGAGGTGGAACAAGTGCATAACCGCGAATACCGAAACCCATTTCGCTTTTGCGTATTCCCTGGCTACCGCTGGTGAGGACCAGGCTGTAGCGGGCCGGGAGCCCCGATTAATGATGTTGATGAATGCTGTCAGCGGCATGACTTTTGTTTAAGCAGAGGAATCGATCCATGCCAATGCGATTTTGAGTTTATGGCCTGCCTGAAACATAAAAGAAACAGGTATACGGATAAAGGGAGAAAGGCAGCCCTTATGTATGATTTTATGAAGCTTAAAACTGCATTCACGTGCGGTGAGCAGCGGATTGAATCAAGCGATTGATCCTTTCAAATTTTCTTTTTAAACATCAAGTATTCTCACCGTTAAACCACTTAGATAACCGCAAAAAATTTATTTTAATAGCATAATTTTCCCCCCATGAAATACATTCGTTGCGGCATTTTTCTGGCTCATTTATCCAATCATAAACCGCTTCTTTATTACCGAAAATAATAGCGGTCGCTTGAATATTGCAAAGGGGGAAACGGTGTGAAATGGCATAAGCGGATTCTTTCGATGATTCAGGAACGTCAGGATAAAAAGGTGGCCTTGGCAGTGGACACTTCCAGTAATGATGCCCCAACTATTCTCATCAATAACATAGTCAAACTGTTTGAAACAGTCAAACCCGATACGATTTTGGTTCAAGCAGATTTTAAAATAAGGAGCATTTCTCCGATAAAAAGTGACACCATTAAATGGTATTCTCATGGGAAATCCTCCTATACATTAGTTCTTGAGTGGGCAAAGGAAGAACAAATTGATACGCTGTTTTATATTACCGATGTTACCGGCTTTTTTTCTGAGGACTTAGAAAAGCTTGATTATGAAATGTTTTGGCTTGTACCAGGTGTATTCCTTCCTAGAGTGCCGTTTGGCAAAGCTATTAAAGTGGCCTAAAACCGTTAAAAAGACCAAATCACAGGTTTGGTCTTTATTTTAATAAAATAAAAAAAGAAGCGTGGTGGCTGCCACGCTTCAAAACGGTTGGAGGTTTAGGAGGGTTGTCCAAACTAAATTAGTATCTGCCGAAGTTTGTACCAACAATGATCAAAAGGATGAATAGAACGACAATCAACACAAAGCTGTTGCCATAGCCACCGCCGTACATACAACTCACCTCCTTTTTTATGAGGTACTACAATGTATTCAAAGGGGTTAATTTTTGAAAGGGACAAGTATGGAATTATACCGAAATATCTTTATTTGTTGAAAAAATAAAATTCTAAAAGATGGTATTGCCTTCAACAATTTCATATAATTATTCTATTATGCATTGATTGTAGGAGGCAGAAATGTCGAAAAAGACGATTGTTTTTACAGGCGGGGGTACCGCTGGCCATGTTACACCAAATCTCGCCATCATCAGCGAGATAAGGAAGGACTGGGATATTAAATATATTGGCTCCAAAAAGGGTATTGAAAAGGAATTAATCGAAAAAATCGGAGTCCCGTATTATGGAATAAGCAGCGGGAAATTGAGAAGGTATATTGATTTTGAAAATGTTAAGGATATCTTCCGGGTGTTAAAGGGCTGCCTGGAGGCAAGAAGGGTTTTGAAAAAATTAAAGCCCGATTTGGTGTTTTCGAAAGGTGGATTTGTGTCTGTTCCGGTCATTATTGCGGCTAGTTCTTTGAAAATCCCGATCTTTATCCATGAAAGTGATATGACTCCGGGTCTGGCGAATAAGATTTCCCAACGGTTCGCAAACAAAATCTTTACCTCCTTTGAAGAGACGGAAAAATATTTTCCAAAAGGTAAAGTGAAGGCGATTGGCTCACCAATAAGGAAGGAAATTTTAGCTGGGTCTGCGGAAAAGGGGAGAAGGTTCCTCAAGTTCCAAAGCGGCCGGCCGATTTTGACAATCATGGGCGGAAGCCTGGGGGCCCGGAAAATTAACGAGGCAGTGAGAGGTTCACTGAAACAGCTGACAGCGAAGTACCAAATTGTTCATTTGTGCGGAAAAGGAAACCTTGACCCCAGCCTTGAAGGTGTTCCAGGTTATAAACAATTTGAGTACATGCATGAGGAGCTCGCCGACGTTTTAGCGTCTACAGATCTTGTCATCACCCGTGGCGGCTCCAATGCCATCTTTGAATTTTTGGCCTTGGGAATCCCGATGCTGATTATTCCACTGGGACTGCAGCAAAGCAGGGGCGACCAAATTTTAAATGCAAAAGCTTTTGCGGAAAAGGGATTTTCACTCACTCTTGAAGAAGAACAACTAACCAGTGAATCACTTCTGGCACATTTAGATGAGATTGACCAAAAGAGCGGGGAAATCCGCATGACGATGAAGCAATCCCAGCAAGGGGAAGCACTGCAGACACTGGTGAAGGAAATCAACAAATATAAATAGTAGTTGGGCTTACAAACAAAAAAGCTAGCGTTGGCTAGCTTTTTTAATTGGATTGGGTAGTTAATTTTTCTAATTCCTCGTCAATGGCTTCTACGTCAATTCGTTCAAATAATGGCTTCACTTCGGTAATTTTGTCCGGGACAGAGTCAATTGGTGTCCATGTAAACTCAGACCGTCCAAACATCTGATTGACCTCAGTGCTAGAAAAGGGCAAAACAGGTGCCAATAATTGCGCTAGATTGATTATGACAATCGTACAATTAAAAATAGTTTGGTCACACTCGCTTTTATATTCAGCAATTTGTTTCCATGGCTTTTGTTCGTCAAAATATTTGTTGGTTAAGCGAACGAGATTGAAAACCTCTTCTAATGCCTGTTTGAAATGTCCGTTTTCAATAAGCTTGCCGACGGACTGATAGCCATTTTGGATTTTTGCGTGAATATTAGAATCAAGTGAGCCAGTAGGTACCCGTCCCTCGTAATACTTACTAATAAACTTCAACGTCCTATTCACCAAATTCCCATACCCACCAAGCAATTCCGAGTTATGGCTATAGATAAATTCCCTCCAGGAAAAATCAGTATCCCTGTTCTCAGGGGCATTTATGGTTAAAAAGTAACGAATCGAATCAGGGTGGTATTTTTCCAATATATCCGGCACCCAAACAGCCCAATTGCGGCTGGTTGAGATCTTTTTCTTTTCAAGCGTTAAATATTCATTCGAAACAATATGGTCAGGAAGCTTATTGTTTTGAATGCCTAGTAAAATCGCTGGCCAAATGATGCTATGAAAAGGAATATTATCTTTTCCGTGCACATAATAAGAAATGGCGTCCTCACTCCAAAATTTTGAATCATTTTTTCCGGAATCCAAGGCCCATTTTTTGCTGGCGGAATAATACCCCGAGACTGCCTCAATCCAAACATAGATTTTTTTCTCTTCATAGCCTTTTACGGGTACGCTGATTCCAACAGGTAAATCTCTGGAGACAGCCCGGTCCTGCAGTCCTTCGTTGATATATCTTTCTGTTAATTGGATAGCATTCTCCCGCCAGGCCGCATTCTTTTTAGCTCTGGAAACCAAGTTTGTGAGCGGTTCTTTGAATTTTGTTAATGAAAAATAGAAGTGCTCTGTTTGCCTAATGTCCGGAGTATTCCCGCATAGCTTACACTTTTTTTCTAATAGGTCGATTGGGTCCAGAATGGTGGAGCAATAATCACATTGGTCGCCGCGTGATGGCTGCCCGCAGTCGGGACAAATCCCCTCGACGTATCGGTCAGGAAGAAACTGCTCGCAGCTTTCACAATAGGTTTGCTCGATTTCCTTTTTGTAAATATACCCATTATTGATAAGGTCCAGAAAAATTTGCTGTACCGTTTTATGGTGATGCTCCGAGTCTGTTCTCGTGTAGCAATCGTATGAAAATCCCAGCCTTTTAAAGTTATCGTCGAACTCGTTATGATAGCGGTCGGCAATTTCCTTTGGGGAAAAGCCTTCCTGTTTTGCCCTGATGGCAATTGGTGTCCCGTTGCAGTCGCTTCCTGAAACATACAATACATTTTCTCCTCTTTGCCGATAATAACGGGCCAAAATATCGCCCGGCAAAAGGCTTGCGATATGACCGAGATGCAGCGATCCATTCGCATACGGCCAAGCTCCTCCAATAAATACATTCATTTTCAATACCCTCCTTTTTTTTGAAAAACAAAAAACCCCGCCCTTATCCATAGAAAATAGATAAGGACGGGGTTATATTAATATCCCGTGGTACCACCTTAATTTACTAATTGCTCACGCAATCAGTCTCTGCAAGTACGGAACGTTAATGTTCGATACTGTGGTTTTGATAACGAGTACCAACTCTCGCCGCAGCCTACTAGTTACAGGGTGTAACGTTCAGAACGGAGCTCAGAGGCCATTGTTCAAATGAGTCACTTTGCTTCTTTTCAGCTCCCGAAGCTCTCTGGTGAAAGTATCATCATTTTACTTTTCCTCTTCATCGCTCTTATATTGATGATATTGGATTTATTATAAAGGGGAAATTTTGTAAAATCAATAAAATATTGAAAAAAAGAGCCTATTATTGATGAGGAAAGTGGAGATTACGCCGTACAATGCTAATTGAACGGCAGGCGGTGGAATGGTATGGGGGACGTGAGGAAATTAATTACTGAATAAGAGGAAATTGGAATTTTTTAGAGCTGATTTTGCTGGGGAGCGATGGTGATAATGTCCTTCATAAGAAGGATGAAGGACATTTTGCGGAGGAGCAGTGATGATGATGTCCTTCATAAGAAGGATGAAGGACATTTTGCGGAGGAGCGGTGATGATAATGTCCTTCATAAGAAGGATGAAGGACATTTTACGGAGGAGCAGTGATGATAATGTCCTTCATAAGAAGGATGAAGGACATTTTGCGGAGGAGCGGTGATGATAATGTCCTTCATAAGAAGGATGAAGGACATTTTGCGGAGGAGCGGTGATGATAATGTCCTTCATAAGAAGGATGAAGGACATTTTGCAAGGGAGCAGTGATGATAATGTCCTTCATAAGAAGGATGAAGGACATTTTGCAAGGGAGCCGTCATGATAATGTCCTTCATAAGAAGGATGAAAGGACGTTTTGCAGGGAAGCCCCCCATATATTATCAATCATAGGATAGATTGGGCCTAACACTTACCCTACAAGAAAATTGTCCTCATTAAAAGGCAGGCACCTATCCCAATTTCCGAATCACAGCTCGCACCGGACTTCCATCCGCCTCCACCAATGGCAGTGGCAATGCAGCCAACTCAAAATCCCCTGACTCCACCTCATCCAAGACCAATCCCTCTAATATATGAATCCCACAGCGAGTAAGCTCATGATGAGCGGAAAGCTCTTTACTATCAATAGCGTCTACGGACGGCAAATCGAGTCCAAGCAGCCGTACACCCCGTTCAGAAAGATAAGCCGCTAACTCAGGCTCTATTGGAGGAATTGAGCTAGGAAACGCACGACGGTCTGACCAAGCATCAGTCCGAATTAAAAGTCGCTCAACGCCTTCTAAATCCACACCGTTAAGCTCCTTAACTCCTATTTTCGCCACATTCGGCAAATGAACAACCCGCGCCGGACCAATATACAAATTAATATCCAAATCAATGACCCTTTTTCCATCATTATCAAAATGATAGGGGGCATCAATATGGGTGCCGGTGTGAGCACTCATCGTGATTTCGCCGACATTGCACGAGCCGCTCTCTTCCATACTCCAACTCACCCGATAAGAGAAAGGGGTATCCCCCGGCCAAACCGTAATATTGTTATCCAGCCGCTGCGAAATATCTATCCATTTATTCATTTAAATACCGCCTCCAACAATTACATAACCTTAGTGTATTACAGCTTTGTCCTTAGGCTCAAGAGCTCCGGGAAGAATTGATGATCAATGACCTTTTTTAAATATGGGACACCGGAGGAACCGCCAGTTCCTTTCTTATGGCCAATAATTCTCTCCACAGTCGTCATGTGATGAAATCGCCAAAGCTGCTGCTGATTGCCGATGTCGACCAACTTTTCAGCCAGTTCGTAGAGGTCCCAGTATTTATCGGTATTGCGGTAAACCGCCAGCCACGCCTCCTCGACACTGTTATTTGGCTCATAAAACACCGACCAATCTCGTTGCAGCACAACCTCATCAACAGGTAATCCATTAGCCGCAAGGGCCGAGATGGCTGCATCATATATGCTGGGCTCGCCAAGAGCATCGCACATCTTTTTATATAGATCAGCCTGATGCCGGTAAACTGCCAATGTGCCAGGATTTTTCTGACCTAAAGCAAACTCAATCAACCTATTTTGATACGATTGGAACCCGGAAGAACGTCCAAGTTTATGGCGAAATTGCATGTAATCAGCAGGCGTCAAGGTCGTGAGAACATTCCACGACTGGATTAACTGCTGCTGAATCCTGGAAACGCGCGACAGCATCTTAAATGATGGCTCCAAATCGTTTCGGAGAATACATTGGATGGCGGCGTTCAATTCGTGCAGAATCAGTTTCATCCACAGCTCGCTCGTCTGGTGGATGATGATAAACAGCATTTCATCGTGGTGGTCGGATAACCGGTTCTGGCTTGATAAGACTTTATCGAGATGAAGATAATCTCCGTAGGACATTTCCTTTTCAAAGTCGGTTTGAATCTCTTTTTCCCAATCTGGTTTTTGTTCCTGAGCATCCCTTTCCATAACAACAAACTCCTTTAGGGAATTTTTTTTAAAAAAGACCTTGGCTACGCGACGATATCTCGCTCGTTGGCAAACTTTTCATATTGTTTTTCCGACATAATGACCTTTAAAACTTGAACAACCTTCCAAACTTCTTCAAAGGTGTTGTAAAGGGCAACCGGAGCCAGCCGGATAATATTAGGAGCACGGAAATCTGGAACGACCCCATTTTCTTTTAATGCTTTGCAAATGCGGGCAGCCTCATCATGCTCAAGACTGACATGTCCACTGCGGCAGGAATCCACACGAGGGTTTCCGATGACGAAATTCATGTCAGCTAACTCGTGTTCAATTAATTTCATTAGATATTGGGTAAGACCCAAAGATTTCTGCCGAATATTCTCAATCCCTGCTTCAGCAAACATCTCCAAGGAGCCAATAAGCGGGGCGAGGCTCAAAACATGTGGTGTGCCAATTTGATAAGCGGCCGCTGTTTCCGCCGGTGTAAAGGTATGCTCCAGGTCAAATTGCTTCTCTTTGTTCGACCCAAACCACCCAGCTAAACCAGGGGATGCCCCAAAATGTTTCCGATTCACATACAAACCACCGACGGCCCCAGGCCCGCCGTTTAAATATTTGTAATTGCACCAATAGGCAAAATCCACATCCCATTCGCTGAAGGAATGGGGGATGGCGCCAATCGAATGGCAGGCATCAAAGCCTATTAAAATATTACGCTTGTGTGCTTCCGAGGTTAACCGTTTCATATCCAGCACTTGCCCGCTGCGGTACAATACCGTCGGAAGGATTATCAAGACAATATCTTCAGTCATGGCTTCGATTATATCCGCCTCTTTGATGAATCTACCATCGCGGCTCTTCACGGATATAAGGTGAGTTTCTGGATCAAGACCATGAACCTGCAGCTGGCTTTTTAAAGCATAAATATCACTAGGAAAATTTAATTCATCCGCTAATATTTTCGTGCGGGAACCTGTTGGTTTATAAAAAGTAGCAACGAGCTGATGGAGATTGGTAGTGGTGGAACCGCTTGCAATTACTTCGTCAGGAGCTGCCCCTATAAGCGGTGCGATCATTTTTCCCAATTTTTCTGACAGGAAAAACCATGGCTGCTTTCCTTTTGTCCAGCCGTCAATTCCATAGTCCTTCCAATCCTCGATAGTATCGAGAAGTGTACGTTCCGCCCGTTTGGAGAGTAGTCCTAACGAATTCCCGTCCATATAAATGGAATCTGGCTTTATGTAAAACTCATCACGGAACCTCGATAGGGCATCCTCCTTGTCTAACATCCTGGCAAACCCTTGTGTCGGCGAAAAATCTTCTATGTGCATTGGACTCCTCCTTCTCTAATAAAAATATATTCTAATTGAATCTTAACAATGAATTGGAAAAAAGGGCAAAAAAAATAGATTGGTGACTGCACCAATCAAGATTATGGGAAGTTTTAAGAAATGAGTTCAAGGAACTTATTTCTTAATTAAGTTACTTTTATAATAGTGAAAAGTTATGTAGAAGTTAGGGGGAAGTTGTGGGGAAGTTATGAAGATTTACTCTTGTTACCTTGCTCAAAAACCTTTCTGAAAACTTTGGTACAAAATGGTTTAATTTACAGAATAATTGATTTATAATTTTATTTGTAAACCAAATTGTATTTTTAGTTAACAAAAAAATTAGAGGTGATCATGTGAGTTGGTCAAAACTAGCAAATCAAGTGCTTGATGGGTTTGTTCTAACAAAAGAACAGGCCAAGGAAATTTTGCACGCGAAAGACGACGAAATCTTGTCCCTTGTCAATGCCGCCTATGAAATTCGAAGACACTATTATGGGAAAAAGGTAAAGTTAAATTTAATCATCAACGCCAAAAGCGGCCTATGTCCGGAGGATTGCGGCTATTGCGCACAGTCGATTAATGCGAAAACCGAAATCGACCGTTATACCCTCATCAGCAAGCAGACGATTGTTGAGGGTGCCAAGGAAGCGAAGAAAAACAAAATTGGTACATACTGCATCGTCATAAGCGGCCGGAAGCCGACCAACAATGAGGTCGATACCGTCATTTCAGCAGTTCAGGAGATTAAGAGCGAGGTCGAGCAAATTAAGATTTGCGCTTGTATGGGGTTGGTCAACGAAGAGCAGGCAGTCAGGCTGAAAGAGGCAGGGGTTGACCGTTTCAATCACAACATCAACACAAGCGCTAATCACCATGCCAATATCACCACTACACATGATTATGATGACCGTGTCGAAACGATTGAAAATGTGAAAAAAGCGGGGATTTCCCCTTGCTCCGGCGTTATTTGCGGAATGGGAGAAACCGATGATGATATCGTTGAGATGGCCTTTGCGTTAAGGGAACTGGATGCTGATTCCATTCCGGTTAATTTCCTTCATCCGATCAAAGGAACAAAGCTAGAGGATCTAAACGAACTGACACCGCTTCGATGTCTCAAAATCTTAGCGCTATTCCGTTTTATCAATCCGACAAAAGAAATCCGCATCTCCGGAGGCCGTGAATTTAACTTGCGTTCCCTGCAGAATCTGGGGCTGTTCATCGCCAACTCCATATTCGTCGGCGATTACCTGACAACCGCCGGCCAAGGGGCAAGTGAAGACTATCAACTAATCAAAGACCTTGGCTTTGAAATTGAAGACAACCCATTTGAAACAGAAAGCCAGAAGTTTGCCGAAACCTATTAAAAAATAAAGCCCCTCACTTTACTAAAAAGTGGGTGGCTATATTTTTAACGGACAAAAAAATAGATTGGTGCCAGCACCAATCAAAAATATGGGAAGTTTTAAGAAATGAGTTCAATGAACTTATTTCCTAATTAAGTTACTTTTATATTAATAGAATCTTGTGTAGAACTTATAGGGAACTTATGTGGAAGTTGTGAAGATTTTTGCTACCCGAAAATTAGGTTGATATCTTTAATTGACTCCATGTTCCTTCCCATTTCTTAGTTTTAACACGATTAAAATAAACCTTTTTAAGCTCCATATTTCTCAAAAATAATGGAGTCGGTTTAACTTCCATATGGATCAAATCCTCGATTCCCCATGGGGAAGCAATTACTAAGTTGTCTTTTTCATCGAGTTTTACTCCAACTGCTGTTGCTGTTTCGGGAAACTTCGAAATACCATCAACAGCCGAAGAGTAGGGATCCAGGTTGTTAAGAACATGCATTCTGGCTTGATTTTTTACCGACCATGGAATGTCAGGCCTCAGGGTTTTTAGTTTTTCTTCGAGCTTCTTTTCATCATACTCATCGATATTTTCTGGATCAAAATAAATTACATCGATATCCTGAAGAGGAGTCCTAGCTGTAAATCCATGGAGTACATCCCAGATTTTTGAACGGACAAACCCGGCGCATACCCACCAATCAGGCAGATTCATAGTTTGTGCTATATTTAAAATATCCATCATCCAGATATCTTCTCTGATAACTTGAATAATATCTTCCTGATTTTTGATAATTTTAACACTCCTTAACTGTTTTTTAATTAACGTAGTCGATATGAAGTACGGCTTAAATAAAATCTAACATATTTTTACTGTACGGTCCTGTAATTCATTTAAAATCTATAACACCAGGACAGTTTAAAAAATTAAAGCCCTGGTCGTTGTGAAAGGCTCATAACATCTGAACAACATAGAAAATCAAGTCTTCGGTCGTTATGAAAGGTTCATAACACCTGAACAATATAGAAAATCAAGGCCCCTGTCGTTATGAAGGGGCTCATAACGACCGAACAATATAGAAAATCAAGTCTTCGGTCGTTATGAAGGGCTCATAACACCCGAACGATATAGAAAATCAAGGCCCCGGTCGTTATGAAGGGCTCATAACACCCGAACGATATAGAAAATCAAGACTCCAGTCGTTATGAATGGGCTCATAACGACTGGACAATATAGAAAATCAAGTCTTCGGTAGTTATGAAAGACTCATAACACCCGAACGATATAGAAAATCAAGACTCCGGTCGTTATGAAAGGCTCATAACACCCGAACGATATAGAAAATCAAGACTCCAGGTGTTATGAAACGCTCATAACACCCGAACAATATAAAAAAACGATGCCCCGGTCGTTATAGAATTTCACCTCAGCAAAAAAATTCCGACCCGGTAGAACCTTTTCCAAAAACTATCGTCTAAATTAAAAGAGGTGATACATAATTGAAGGCAATCATATTTGATTTTGATGGATTAATTGTGGACACGGAAACAATCTGGTTCGAAGCTTATAAGGAAGTCCTACAAAAAGGCTATGGAATAAACCTTACGCTGCAGCAGTTTTCCAGAGTCATAGGAACGGACGACACCGAACTATTTGCTTATATCCAAGAAAACCTGTCGACGTCAATAAATCCCGAAGCCATTGAAAACTCTGTCAAACAAATAGTTTTAGAAAAAACGAAGGAGCCTGCCGCACGGGAAGGTGTGGAGGATTACCTTAAAGAAGCAAAAGAATTAGGATTGAAAATCGGCTTAGCCTCCAGTTCAGGCCGTGAGTGGGTGGAAGGCTTTTTAAAAACGCTAAATTTTTACAAGTATTTCGATGTCATAAAAACAAGGGACGATGTTTCTAAAGTGAAACCGGACCCAGAATTATATATTCAAGCTGTCAAAGCACTAGACATCAAACCATCCGAAGCTGTTGCCTTTGAGGATTCCTTGAACGGACTCAAGGCGGCAAGAGAAGCAGGAGTTCATTGTGTGGTAGTGCCGAATCAAGTCACATCGCATTTAGAGTTTTATGGCCATAGTCACAGGCTATCTTCTATGGCAGAGATAAAATTGATGCAATTATTGCAAAAAATAAAGGAGGGAAGCATTTGAACGGTGATCAAATCAGACTTGCGACCAAAAAAGATGAACAATTTTTATGGGAAATGCTCTATCAAGCTATCTATATACCGGAAGGGCAGCCGAGGCCATCCAGGGATATTTTGAACGAACCGCATATTGAAAAATCTCTAAAAGGCTGGGGCAGAAACGGAGATACGGCCATTATTGCAGAGGATAATGATCATCATCCCATCGGTGCGGTTTGGGTTCGATTGTTCGATGAATCCAATAAAACTTACGGCTATATCGACAGTCAAACTCCTCTATTGGGAATGGCGCTTATACCTGAATACCGGGGAAAGGGGATAGGGACTGTTCTGCTTGGCGAAATACTAAGAATCACAAAAGAATCTGGATATAAAGGAATTTCTTTAAGCGTTGACCCAAACAATCCTGCCCTGCAGTTATACAAACGATTTGGCTTTAAAAAGATTGGTGTTGATGGAACATCTTGGGATATGCTGGTGACATTCTAATGATAAAAAAGGTGACGGCACAAAAGTGTGTCAGTCACCTTTTATATTATTACTCCAAGCCATTTTTATAAGCTTTTTAGCTAATACTTTTTGCATTCATCGATATATTTTTTGATGCCTTTTTATGCAGCCATTGATAAATAATCGGAATGATAATGAAGCTGTTGATGGTCGAAGTAACCATACCGCCGATCACGACGATACCCAGTGTTTGTGAAATAACGGTATCGGCATTATGAGATAATGCCAGCGGCAATAATGTAAGCACAGTTGCTGCGGCTGTCATTAAAATTGGTCTAATCCTTGAAAGACTGCCATTCAATACAGCTTCCTCAACAGGCATGCCCTCTTTTCGGTTTCTTTCAATTTTGTCTATCAACACAATTCCATTGGTTACGACAATACCCGTAAGCATTAGAATACCGATCAATGCTGCTAAATTCCATTCACCATGGAATAATATTAATGCGATAACCACACCGCTTAATGCTAGCGGAATGCTTAATAATACTGATAATGGCGCCTTCCATCCCTTGAAGATAGACGAAGTAATGAGCAATACTAAAAGGATTGAAAAGGCAACTGCAACCGACATATCAAAAATCATGTCTTTTACCTGTTCGGTGATTCCTCCTAATGAGTACGTTACATCTTTAGGAAGTTTCATGCTGCTTAGAGCAGTTTCTGCTTGGCTTGACACTTTGCTAATATCGTTTGATGTTATCTGTGCTGTTACCAAAGAGAAGGGCTGCCCATCCCGTTCGCTAACCGTTGATGGGGACTGGTCTTTCGAGATTTTAGCGATCTGGTCAAAACGGACCACTTCACCATTATTCGCACTAAACGTTTCAGAAGCAAGGGATGCTAAAACATCATCAGCAGAAGCCTCTAATGTAATATTTGAGTTGCTGCCTGAAGCGATTTGATCTAAATATTGGTCCACAGGAAATGCCTTATGATCAACTGTAATCGTGGCATCCTTAGAGGCAGACATGTAACGATTCACAACGGTCAGAATGTCCGCCACTTTAACCCCTTTATCCTCTATCGCCTTTTTGTCAAATGTCACCTTGTACTTAGGTGCACCGTTGGTTAAATCAACTTTTCCATCAACACTTAAGTCTGCAATTTTTGATAAATTACTTCTTGCTTCCTGCGCCACTTGATCCAATGTCGCTTGATCGGAACCAGTGAACAAGATACGCATTTGTGAATCATCACCAGAAATGTTCTGGCTTGTTACTGTATAAGTAACATCCTTCGATAATGATGGAAGCTGTTTTTGTAACTGTTTAATGACGGAATCTGCATCCTTGTCATTTTTCAAAACAACAGAAAGGTTAGCAACATTCGGATAGGTTATAAAGCCACCGCCTTGGTCAAACACGTCGTCACTTTGCGGTGTCATCGTTGAACCAAAATTGGCAGAATAGGCATCCACCTTTGGATTTTCTTTTAATGCTTTTTCAACTTTTTGCACTTCAGAATCGACTTGGATTAGCGTGCTTCCTTTAGGTAATTCTGCTTTTATGGCAATTTGTCCGATTTTTCCGCTAGGCAGTAAACTTACTGGAAGGAAAGCGGAATAAATGCCAGCACCTAAAAAGACTAAGATTGACACAATAATCATTGCTTTTCTGTGCTTAAATGCAGATTGCAAAATTGGTTTCATTTTTGCATCGAGTTTGACCGTTTGTTTTTCTCCGTTTCCGCCTTTCCATCCCATAAAAGCAAGAGCTGGAATGACAAGCATGGCAACAAAGAATGAAATGATAAGCGCAATCACGACAGACCAAGCGAATCCGCTGTATGAAGCACTAATGACGCCGCCAACAAAGGCAATAGGAATATACACGGCAATAGTCGTTAAGGTAGAGCCTAATATTGCTGGGAGCATTTCAACAACAGATGAAGCAAGAATGGAAAGCAGCGGTTTATCTTTCGATTCTTCCCGTTTTCGATACATGTTGTCTAAGATCACAATGGAATCATCGACGATACGTCCCATCGCAACGATTAATCCTGAAACCGTTAGGATGTTTAATGTGATGCCCATTGACTTCAAGAAAGCCGTTGTCGCTAACAGTGAAATTGGCAGCGAAATCGCAATTAAAAGTGTCGATCTTACATTTCGGAAAAAGAAGAACACACAGACCATCGAGAATAAGCAGCCGAGTAAACCTTCTCGAACTAAACCGAAAAGAGAGCTGTTTAATTCTTTTTCTCTATCAAGTAAAACTTGGAACGAAATGTCTTTGGAATTGACTGTGTCCAAGTGAAGATGAGAAACACGATCTTTAACTTGTTCTGCGACATCAGTAATATTGGCTGATGGTGTTTTGATTACATTTAAAGTCACGCTTGGTGCTCCGTTTGTTCTTGAAACAGTCTTCACGTCATTCAAGGAATGAGTAATTGTACCGAATGCCGATACAGGAATAACTTTTCCTTCCTTATTCTTAATTGTTGCGTTTTCCATTTGCTGCACAGTTAATGGCAGCCCGTCAAAGGAAACTGGAATCGATAATTGGTTGTTTACAATATTGCCTTGTGGCATCGATGGAACTGCCAAAGCAAACGATTTATTCACATCATCCAATGTTAAGCCGTTTTTCACAAGGTCTTTCATGCGTACAGTTAATACATATCCATCTTTTGCTCCACCGATTGCAGATACATCCGCTACACCAGGAACGGATTTTAATTGTTTAATGATTTCCTGAGTTGCAGTTGAACGCAGTGTTTGTTCATCCAATTTTGAGCTTGTTACACTGTAAGTCAAAATTGGGAATGAGCTTGTTGTTAATCGAGTCACTGAAGGGGTACTTGTAATCGTTGACGGAAGGTCGGCATTTGCCAAGGCTTTATTTACTTGATCCTCGGCTGCCTTCATGTCTGTATTCATTGGAAAATACAAACTCATAAATAATCCGCCGTCATAAGAGGTTGTTTCCACGTTGGACAAACCATCGACTGTTTTAACGGCACTCGCAAGGTTATCAGTAACCTGCTGTTTTACCTGAGCCGCTTGATACACCGGAACTCTCATACTCACTGTCAGGGTCGAATTGTTAATCCCAGGTAAGTAATCCCGTTGCATCTGGTAAGCTGAAATCCCGCCCCAGGCCAAGATTATGACAACACACACAATCATAAGAATGGCTCTTTGCATGGTTGCCTCTACTAACTTTTTCATTGTTTTTCCTCCCATTACTCATCTATGATTTAACCCAAAACATGATCGTTTTCTGCTGTGAATTCATGAATGGACTTGCAATAAAATTGGGCACTTCAAAGTATATAAAACGAGTCTGTTTGTTCACTTAATAAAAGATTAATATTTCATTAAGATGGAAAAGTCTTTTAAGAATAACGGAGGAATATATAGAAAAAGCTAATAGATGGAGGATTTAAAAGTCAGGGGGGACAACCTTGTTTAAACAGTTAATAAAAGCCATTCCTAATTTATTTACATTAGGAAATTTATTGTGCGGTGTTCTTTCTATTACTTTAAATATGAGTGGGTTTATCGAAGTGGCCTCGATCTTTATATTTTTTTCAGCTGTGTTAGATCTTCTTGACGGAAGGATTGCAAGAAAATTAAAAGTGAACAGTGAATTGGGTGTAGAACTGGACTCTCTGGCCGATATTGTGAGTTTTGGGGTCGCCCCTGCTCTTTTATTCCATTCAATTGCGGCACCATCTATATTAACTTCTTTGGCATTTATCCTTTTTCCGATGATGGGGGCATTAAGATTAGCCAGGTTTAGTGTCAAGCCAACGATCGGCTATTTTAAAGGACTCCCTATTCCAGCTGCCGGGCTGCCACTTGCTGGCATGGGATTCTTCTCATATAGCAATGCATGGATTACCTTAATCCTAGCCCTCTTAATGGTAAGTCCAATTCGGGTAAAGAAAATCTAAAATACTATCTATTGAAAAAGCTAAGAGCCTTAGTGGAAAAGGGCATAGCTTTTTTATTTTATCCATAAACCTTTTCTTAATAAAGGATTAATAATTCATTAAGATACTAATTGAATTGTACATTGCATGCTAAATTGTAATTAGAACTTGAAATATTAAATTCAGAATAAATGAAAAGACAGTAACTCCTTAAAAAGCTTTGGAAGGACGTATGTTTCGTGGAAACACATATTTTAGTAATCGAGGATGAAGCTCAAATTGCCCGGGTTTTAAAAATGGAGCTTGAGTATGAAGGGTATCAAGTAACAGTTGAATACAATGGGAAGGCTGGATTGGAAACCGCCTTACAAACGGACATTGATTTAATCTTATTGGATGTCATGCTGCCTGAGTTAAGTGGAATGGAAGTATTAAGGAGATTTAGAAGGGAAAACACGGTCACTCCTGTCATTCTTTTGACGGCACGGAATTCAACTTTTGATAAAGTATCAGGCCTGGATCATGGTGCTAATGATTATGTCACAAAGCCCTTTGAAATCGAAGAACTGCTAGCTCGTATTCGTGCGTGTCTGCGGAATCGCCCGAATGGGGAAAAACTTCAATTAATTGTTGGGGATCTAATCATCAATAAGGAATCAAGAGAAGTCAAAAGGGATGGAAAACTCATAACACTAACACCGAAGGAATATGACTTCTTGGTCTATTTAGTCATGAATAAAAACAAAGTCGTTACCCGAGAGAACATCATTCTTAATGTATGGGGCTATGATTACGAGGGAGAGACCAATGTGATCGATGTTTTTATTAGACATCTGCGAAAAAAGGTGGATGAAGGTTTTTCTATCCCGTTAATTACAACTGTGAGAGGGATTGGTTTTACGATAAAGGAGAAAACGGATGAAGATCTCGACGAAAATTAACCTGTTAACAACGGCTTGGATGCTTTGTATCTTAATACTCGTAAATGTAGTCGTCTTCTTCTTATTTATGAAAACAACCATCAATATGGAAGAGGATATGCTCTTTCAAAAGGCTGCAGATATCGAAAAACAAATTGATAATAGCCAATCCTCTCGTGATATAGAGGACAAATTAAAAGGATTTTTATCCGAATACTCCTATATCCGAATGATCGGGCCCGGGAACACTATCATCCACGAGGTTTCGACTGATAAGGTACTATCCAGAAAGATAAAAGGGAAATACGCAGTAAATCAACAGTCTCAAACTTACGTAATTTCTGGAAAAAACGGGGAAGAACAAGTATTGGTTATTCATTCTAAGATTAATACAAAGCAATTGAAAGGAAGCCTCGAAATTGGGGAGAGATTAAAAGGTTTAGAAGCAAGAAAAGAGATTCTTAGAGCGATTTTAATATTTAGTACGATCCTTGCTGCCTTATTATCTTTACTTGGAGGAAGATGGCTGTCCAATATGATCATGCGGCCGATTTCTAATATGATTACAACCATGGAGGAAATAGAAAAAAGCGGTGTTCCGAAGACTATCACCATTCAAAATAGGGCAAAGGACGAACTGCAAACCTTGGCTAGAACATTTAACCGGATGATTGAAAGACTTCAGGACAATTTAGCAAAGCAATCGCAGTTTATTTCTGATGCCTCTCATGAATTAAAGACCCCGTTAACGGTTATTAAAAGCTATGCAAATCTTTTGAGAAGGCACGGGCTTGAAAACCAAGAAATGGCTGATGAAGCCATTCAGGCTATTCATTCCGAGGCGACGAGAATTCAAAAAATGACCGATACCTTTTTGGACTTAGCCACCCTAGAGAAGGAAACGGAATTAGAAATCAACGAAGTAAACCTGGTTTCTTTATGCCAAAGTATTTTAAAGCAACTAAAACATGTCTATAGACGAGAAATAACATTGGAATATGACAAGTCCCCGCTCATTGTTCATGCAGATGAATTAAAACTCAAACAAGTAATTATCATTTTGCTGGACAATGCCATGAAATATAGTCAGGAAAAAATTGACGTCTTCTTAAAACAGACAGAGCAATATGCTATTATCCATGTAAAAGATTATGGGATTGGAATCCCACACAATGAGATCCAAAATATTTTTGAGCGGTTTTACCGAGTAGATAAGGCTAGGAGCAGGGAAACAGGGGGAACGGGATTGGGTCTGCATATCGCCAAAAGTATCATGAGATTGCACAAGGGTGAAATAGAAATAGAGAGTCATGAAGGATCAGGGACTACTGTGAAATTATTTTTACCTAAATGAGCCACCTTACTCCCAGCCGGAAAAAAGGTGCCAGGCAGCGTTCTGATACCCTATGAATAGTCCAGTGTTTTTTTGATAAAGTGGGCTTTTCTTTTTCATAATTGGAAGCCATTCTTTTAAACCAATTATTTTTTTAAAATGTGATTTTTTTTACTTTGGTTTCCTTCTGAATTGCTATATAATGGGTATAACAAGTTCACAATTTAGACAAAAATTATTTGAGTATATAGCAAAAACCTTTCGGAGGGATTACTAATGATAAGAGCGGCGGTTGCAGGTGTTGTAGGTTTCATTTTGATTTTTATTGAATCCATGATTGTCATGAAGTTTAAAGGCTATGCTACGATAGAATTCGGCGGCCTTACGCCATTTATTAACGTTTGGGCAATGAATTTCTTTGCTGTTTTTGCTATCCTTACACAAGTTACAAATTGGTACGTTAACAGACATAGCTTCGAGGAAGATAACAGCTATTAATGTGTAAAACAAAACACCCCCATCTCAAGCTGAGAGATAGAGGTGTTTTTTTGTTAAGCAGTTTGTTTAACAGGGGCGTTTGCTTTTAAAACTGTTTTGCGGAAGAATGGTACAACCCAGCGGTCTAATCCGATGCGGCCTGCATTGTAGCCTGCAGCTAAGATAATCACGCCAAGGAAAATGTCAGTAGGAATATGAGATACAGTTCCTGCAAGGAAGAACGCAAAGTTCATGACTAAAGCAAAGAATGCAGCGGCAGTAGTTAAGCAGCCTAACATTAATCCTAAACCGACTAAAACTTCTCCCCAGGGAACGATAAAGTTAAAGATGTCGACGTTTGGAAGGGCGAAGCCTTTTAAGAATTCAACATACCAGCCATAAACAACGGCACCATCAGGACCTTTTACAGGGTTGGCAGTCACTCCTTTTAAAAATCCTGCGGCATCAAAGCCTCCAGTCAATTTATGAAAACCGGCAGTGAACCAAGAATATCCGAGATATAAACGTAAGACAGTTAAAATACCAGCAGCAATTTTGTTTTCTCTTAACCATGTGGCAAACATTTGAAACATCTCCTTAAAAGGTTTTATAAGTTTTAAATAATTTCTACACTGTAAATATATCAAATTTAGTTTGAATTGAGTGGTTTATGTTCACTAATTCACATATTCGTAAAAAAGCTTTGAACACTTTGTTACATGAAGATTTTATAAATAAAAATGGCCAAAATCATCTAATCTCAGGCTGAAAGAATTTGGTCAGAACAAAATAAAATCGCCTCAGTTCGAGTTGGAACTGAGGCGATTATTGTTAAGCATTTATTTTAACTGGATCGTTTGCTTTTATAACTGTTTTGCGGAAGAAAGGAACAACCCAACGGTCTAGACCGATGCGGCCTGCGTTGTAGCCTGCAGCTAAGATTATCACGCCAAGGAAAATGTCAGTAGGAATGTGAGATACAGTACCTGCAAGGAAGAACGCAAAGTTCATGACTAAAGCAAAGAATGCAGCGGCAGTTGTTAAGCAGCCTAACATTAATCCTAAGCCGACTAAAACTTCTCCCCAGGGAACGATAAAGTTAAAGATGTCGACGTTTGGAAGGGCGAAGCCTTTAAGGAATTCAACATACCATCCATAAACAACCGCACCATCCGGACCTTTTACTGGATTAGCAGTCACTCCTTTTAAAAATCCTGCGGCATCAAAGCCTCCAGTTATTTTATGAAAACCTGCAGTAAACCAAGAATACCCAAGATATAAACGTAAGACAGTTAAAATACCAGCGGCAATTTTGTTTTCTCTTAACCATTTGTTAAGCATTTGAAACATCTCCTTAAAAGGTTTATAAGTTTTATATAATTTCTTTTCTACACTGTTAATATAGCAAATTAAAATTGGATTGAGCGCTTTTTGGTAGCTAATTCACATATCCGTAAAAAAGCTTTGAACAATTTGTTACATACTGGAAGGAAAGATAATTTAGGAAAATTTTTCAAATAAACCTCTTGATTTAACTAATGTTATTAGTTAAAATAAAACTAACGATATTAGTTAAGGGGTTGGTCATAATGAGAATGATCAAGAAGGGATATTTGTATCAGGTAACGTTTATGGCGAAGGTGTTTCCAGTAAATTGCTACTTAGTGGAAGAAGACGATGGTTTAACCCTAATTGATGCGGCCATGGGTTTTGCGGCAAAAGGAATTTTACAGGCAGCCGAGAGAATTGGAAAGCCGATTACTACAATCATCTTAACCCATGCCCATGAGGACCATGTGGGAGCATTGGATCTGTTAAAGGAAAGGCTTCCCGATGTACCTGTTTATATTTCGGCTAGGGATAATCGTTTAATGTCAGGCGACCGTTCCCTTGATTCACACGAGGATCAAACTCCAATTAAAGGTGGTGTTCCTAAAAATTTGAAAACCAGGGCAAGTGTTTTATTGAAGGAAGGGGATGAGATTGGCTCCCTGAGGGCGGTTGAATCATCGGGCCATACTCCGGGATCGATGGCATTTCTTGATATACGGACGAAGGCATTAATTGCAGGTGACGCGTTCCAGACGAGAGCAGGTATCGCAGTAGCAGGGGATATAAGACCATTTTTCCCATTCCCAGCTTTTGGCACATGGAGCAAACCAACCGCATTAAAAAGTGCCAAGAAGCTGGCTGCTTTAAAACCGAGTTTACTTGCCATCGGCCACGGAGAAATGGTAGAAAATCCTGTAGAGGCCATGGAGCTAGCTATCAAAAAATTGGAACAGAAATTACTTTAAAGGAGTATTAAAATGGTTAGACCTAAAGTTGGACTTGATTTATCAGAAATACTGGAAGCGGCGGGAGAGCTTGCAGACCACAATGGGATGCAGGAGGTTACATTGGCAAACCTGGCCAAAAGGCTCAGCATCCGCCCGCCTTCTCTTTATAATCATTTCGATGGCCTGCCTGGATTAAGGAAAAAGCTAGCCATCTATGGACTTAATTTATTGTATGATGAATTGGCCCAGGCGGCCATCGGAGTATCAGGCACCCAGGCACTGCTTGCGATTAGTAGAGCTTATGTGAGTTTTGCCAGGAGGCATCCCGGTGTCTATGAGGCAACCTTGATGGCGCCGGACACTGAAGATCTTGACGTCCAGAAGGCCGGCGCAAAGATAGTCGACCTTTCTGTTCGGGTCCTGCAGGCTTTTCATCTAGAAGGCGACCTGGCCATCCATGCAGTAAGAGGACTGCGGAGTGTCCTGCACGGATTCTCCTCCTTGGAGCAAAGAGGCGGCTTCAAAATGTCATTGTATTTGGATGAGAGCTTGGAGATTATCATAACAGCGTTTATAAACGGTTTAGAGATTCGTGGGAATTTTTAAGCTATGTGAGGGTTGATTGGAATCTGGTATAATAAAGGAAATTTTTGATTTAAGGAATGATTATTTTGCAAAGACAGGCGAAATTAGGTTTATTGTTGGATGTGGAAACGACGGGGCTGGGACCGACAACAGATGAGGTTATTGAACTGGCCCTGAAGTTATTTTCTTTTAGTACGGAAACGGGCGAAATACTAGAAATTTTGGAGGAAGAAGCCTTTTTAAGAGAACCTCTTTCCAGTTCGGCACGTAGAAATTATGACAGGGCCTATCAGGTCCATGGTATTGCATATGATATGGTTCGGGGAAAGAGCTTCTATGATGAAAAAATAAAATCCTACTTTCAGCGTACAGATTCGGTTTTTGCTCATAATGCCTCCTTTGACCGCAGTTTTCTTTACCATATGTATCCTGAGGTTAATGATTTGCAGTGGTTTTGTACAATGCGTAATGTGCCTTGGAAACAGTATGGCTTTCCCAATGGAAAGTTAATTACCCTTTTGCAAGCCCATGATATTACAAACTATCAAACACATAGAGCGATGGACGATATTACATACTTGATGGAACTGCTCAAGCGGACAAGTCCAAAAGGGAACCGATATCTGCAAGAGGTTCTTGATTTCGGACCGATGAGAAGGTACCAGCCGGCTGCATCAAGGGCGAAAATGGGTTGATTGTATCCAATTGGCGCCCAAACTATTGAAAAAACGAGTGTAATGGTCGCCAACTGAGTTTCAGAAAAAAACGCATCGGTAAGCCCGATGCGTTTTTTCTACCCGTTAATAATCGTCCCACCATTCACATGAATCATTTGCCCGCTCATATAGGATGAATCCTCCGAGGCTAAGAAAACATAGCTTGGCGCCAGTTCATGAGGCTGCCCGGCACGCCCCATAGGAGTATCTGATCCGAAAGTGGCGACCTGGTCCGCCGTAAAGGTCGATGGAATAAGCGGAGTCCAGATTGGGCCAGGCGCCACCCCGTTCACACGGATTCCCTGTGTCGCCAACGACATGGCTAATGAACGGGTGAACGACACAATCGCTCCTTTTGTTGCCGAGTAATCAAGCAATTGCTCATTTCCATGATAGGCTGTTATGGAAGCTGTATTGATGATGGATGCTCCTTTTTTCAAATAAGGCAGTGCCATTTTCGTCATATAAAAATAGGAGAAAATATTGGTTCTAAATGTTTTTTCTAGCTGCGCACTAGTGATATTTAATATACTTGGCTGCGGGTGCTGCTCTGCAGCATTGTTGACCAGTATATCCAGCCTGCCGAATTCATCGATCGTTTTCTTCACAACATCCTTGCAGTAGTCCTCATTGCCAATATCGCCAGAAAAGAGAAGGCATCTTCGTCCTTCAGCTTCTATTATTCCTTTGGTTTCCTCAGCATCCTGATGTTCTTCTAGGTATACAATTGCTACATCTGCACCCTCTTTAGCAAAATAAATCGCAACTGATTTTCCAATTCCACTGTCACCGCCAGTAATAATCGCGGTTTTACCGGATAATTTTCCAGCCGGCTTATAGTTGGAATCAACGGAAATCGGCTTTGGATTCATTTCACTCTCAGTACCCGGCTGATGGTTTTGATGCTGCGGCGGAAACGTCTGCTTTTTTTGACTTTTATTGCTGCTCATTTTCTAACCCCTCCATTGATTTTCATCTCTCGTTAGTGTTAGAAATATGAGGGGAATTATGATGTTTAAAAATAAGTCTTAGTAGTGGGAGCCTCTTAAATACACAAAGGCTCTGTTCCATTGCTGCGAACAGAGCCTTTTGTTATTGGATAAGATATTATTGGTGCGGTTTGCCTTCTGTGAAAATTTGGAAGGTTATGCCGAATTTATC
Organism: Neobacillus sp. PVCKKU3; assembly: GCF_058323225.1. Lineage (NCBI taxonomy): Bacteria > Bacillati > Bacillota > Bacilli > Caryophanales > Bacillaceae > Neobacillus > Neobacillus sp. PVCKKU3. The sequence continues at coordinate 34,760 of NZ_JBLVQN010000031.1, read as the reverse complement.
TGTTACTTGGCCATAGGCAGGGCTAAAGAAAGTTTCCTGTAAAGGCATTCCAACTTGACCGCCTTGGGAAAGTCCTTCAAACATTTTCCTTGCTTGGTCTGCATCATTGGTTGAAATACAAATGGTCACTTGATTTCCGCTTTGATGATCCTGTCCAGGGAAGGTGTCGGAAAACATTACTTCTGAATCACCAACTTTAATGGTCGCATGACTTACCAAATCCTTGGCTTCAGCAGGAAGAGGGTATTCCGGGTTTTCAGGCATTTCACCAAAACTTTGAGAGAATAAAACCTGTGCATCCAGTGCCTGTTGATAAAACTGGATTGCTTCCTTAGCGGTACCGTTCATCACGAAATAGGGGATTAATTTTACTGACATGAACATTCACTCCTTAAACCCATCAAAATTTATTAGTTAACATTTTAGTAATGAGGCCTCCATTGACCAACAGCCATTAAAAACAACACAATTTCTATTATTAACCAATAATTTTATTATAAGACACAGAACGAATGTTCGTCAACTATTTTTAAAAAGTGATACCGCCTGGGAGGATAGGGAATCGCAACAATTAGTGTGTTTTGTTCTATTTGAATGTTCCAATATATTTGGATTGCGGCCGGTAGATGGTATTGTTTTCAGATTGTTCTAGAATGTGGGCTGTCCAGCCGACGATTCTGCTTGCAGTGAAGGTTGGTGTGAAAAGGACTGCGTCCATGTTGATGGCTTTCATGATAGCTGCGGCGTAGAATTCTACATTTGTATAAAGGGAGCGGCCGGGTTTTAATTCCTCTAAAACTCTTACTGCAGTTTTTTCTGCTTCCATAGCGAGATCAAGCCATGTATCTTGACCAACTAGCTCCCGTAATTTGGCCTTTAAGGCAATAGCACGCGGGTCGTGGGTTTTGTACACCCGATGTCCAAATCCCATTAATCTTTCACCCTTGGATAATTTATCTCGCATCACCTTTTCAGCATCTCCGGCCGCCGCAATCTCATCCAAAAGTTCAATGACTCCTGAAGGGGCGCCGCCATGAAGCGGTCCTTTCATCGTTCCAATCGCTGATGAAACGGCTGATACTAAATCAGATTCAGTTGATGCGGTCACCCTTGCTGAAAAGGTGGAGGCATTCATGCCATGTTCAAGTGTCAAAATCATATACGTTTCGAGTACCTCCACATGGGCTTCTAATGGGATCGAACCATTAAGCATATAAAGGTAATTAGCCACATGATCCAATTCATTCAACGGAGGAACAAACTGTTTACCTTCCAGCTGTCTTTGCCGGTATGCAATGATTGTCGGGGCAAGGGCGGTTATACGAATAGCCTGTGACACAGTCGGCTTCCAGGCATAATTGAAATTCCCGGCTTCAGCTGAAATAGCTGTTCTCATCACACTCATTAGGTCCATACCAAAAGGAAGCAGATCGATTAACTTTTTTATATTTTCCGGTAGCTCACGGTTGCTCTTTAACTCACTTTTCAAAGCTCTTAACTGTACTTCATCAGGTAAGTAGCCATGCCAGAGCAGATAGGCAACTTCTTCAAAAGAATAACGATTAGTAAGCTTTCCGATTTCATATCCCCGATAAATAAGCTCTCCCTTTTCACCATCAATATGACTGATCAATGTTTCGGCGGCGATAATTCCTTTTAAACCCTTCTGAATCATACCAAATCTCTCCTTCCTTTATTTGTTAATAGTTTATATAATAAATTTGATTAATGAAATTAAATAATTTTAAACGAATTGATTAATTTCTTTAATAAGGAGGAGAATATGGAATTCCAATGGCTTAACACATTTATTACGGCAGCTGATTGTGGGAATTTCCGCAGAACGGCGGAAATCCTTTATATTTCTCAGCCATCTGTAACGGTTCATATAAAACAATTGGAACAAGAGCTTGGGATTCAATTATTTGATCGGGATGGAAAAAAAGTAAAACTAACTGAAGCGGGGAGGAGATATTTGGTTCATGCAAAAAAACTGATAGAGATTTATCAGGGTGGGCTCGAGGACATTCACTCATTTAGTCAAGGCTACACAACGAAATTTTCCATTGCCATATCACCGCTAATCGCAGATACAATCCTGCCATATGTTTTAAAAAGCTATACAAACAAGCATCCGGAAGTAGAGATTTCGGTTAAAATTATTGAATCGGTTGGTATTGAAGAGGCGGTAATAAGGGAAGAAGTAGATATCGGGTTGTCCTGTTTAAACAGCCTTCATCCTGAATTGATTAGTGAGCTTTTATATAGGGATAGGGTTATGCTAGTTGCGCCTCACGATGGGAGAGATTCCGAAACAGCACCGCCTTTAGATGAAGAAGAGGTTTTAACATCGAACTATTTGTTAACCCATAATCACCCAGGTTACTGGGATGGTCTTTGCCATGCAGTAAAAACCAAATATCCAAAAGTAAGAATGATGAAAGTATCACAGGTACACATTACAAAAAGATTCATCGTTGAAGGGCTGGGTGTCTCTTTCCTTCCGACATCAACGGTCAGAAGAGAACTGCTAGAAGGTAGGCTTTTAGAGGTAGACTGCCAAACCATCCACCTACCCGAAGCAAACACCTACGCCATCATGAAATACAGCCACTCCAAACAAAAAGAATTTCTTGAGTTTATCTCAAACTATCGGATTTAAAAACAGTGTCCGCCTGAGGCGGACACTGTCCACGAGCGGTGCCTGACACCACCCGTTATTTCAAATTAGTTAAGTATCGTTCTGTCACGATGCTGAGGTGGTGGATTGCATGGCCGGCGATGATGTACGCGATGGCGCGGGTGGTGACCTCCGTGCCATTGGCGTTGCCAACATTTGTCCAGGCTGACTCTGGCATGTTCTCGACCAGAGTGATTGTTGCTTTTCTGACTGCGATGAAGTCAGCAAGAATAGATTTTAGTGGCAGCTCGCCCATTTGTGCTCCAGCCACATAATCATTTTCATTAAAACCTGCCAATGGAGTCTTGTCGCCGCGGCCTACTCGAAGCAGGCGGTAGCTCATGATCCTCTCGGTATCTGCCATATGGCCAAGTACTTCCTTGATCCTCCATTTACCAGGTTCATAGCGGAATTGCGCATCTTCCTCTGAAATCCCTTCGAAAAGAGAAACCACTTTTTCAAGACTTTCCTTAAGAACCTGCAATAAATCTCCTTCTGGAACTAACTGAACATACGGTACATAATAATCTGGAAACTCATTGTTATTAGGACGCTGCAACATTCGAAAAACCCCTTTCAAAAGTCTGAAAAATTAACTACCTTCATTTTAGAGTTTTTTTGAAATAAATACCATAAAAAAGAGCTGCCGCCTGGGGTGTACCCCTGAAGCAACAGCTCTTGAAATCTTTTATTTAAAGATTTTATCAAAATGAACGCGTTTGTTAATGAAATACATGACTGGCATGCCGACAGCCATTACAACGAATTCCCCAACTGCAGTAGTTAACCATGTAAATAGGAATGGCAGATTGAACGCCAAATGCAGTTCAATCGCAATGAGAAACATCGTAAAGGTGAACACTAACGTATTCACAATCATCCGAGTCCAGATTCCTTTAATAAACCGCGCACTTAAAATCGTAATGACCAAAGCAATCAAAGATTGGCCAACTCCGAAAATGAGGTCATAGGCCTTCATTGGCGAGAAAAATAAATTCGTTAGAAATACCCCTAAAATGATCCCGTAGAGATACTTTTTATTGAAAACGATGAGATGGTTAAACATCTCTGAAACGCGGAATTGTACCTGGGTAAACCCAAATGGCTGTATTAACGCCGAAACTGCGATGTACAAAGCCGCGATAATCCCGTTTACAACAATTTCCCGCACCTTGCTGTTTGCAGCGCCCGAATTATACTGGGCGTCTAGCATATTTGTTGTTTTTTCCATATTCATTTCTCCTTAGTTTTTTATAGTGGGAGGTTCTCGAACCACTTAAGGTAATATATTAACAAACTATTATATTAATACATAAAAAAATGGCAGTCAATTACATTTTTTGGGATAATAAGAATATACAAAACAAAATGCGGAGGGGAAACATGTACGAATATAAATTTGAAAAAATTGAATTAAGCAAATTAAGCGGAAAACCTAAAGGGGATTATCAGGAACTTATTCATCAGAACGCGAGGAACGGCTGGAGGTTGGTCCAGATTTTTGCGCCGGGAATTGCTGCATATGGGTCTGCGGCTTATTACGAAGCCATATTTGAAAGAAAAGTAGATTAAAGAAATACTAATAATAAACTGAACATTATCCATCAAAGACCCTCGATAAGAATTGCGCCTGGATTAAAAGAATGATAAAATCTAACCAAATAACTTCAAATTTTAGGATTGTTACTGGCTAATCAGGCAAAACCTATGACTAATGTTCTTTAGATCATTAGTTTTAGGTTTTTTTATTTTCCTTTTTATCACAAATATTCCACAAATAGGTGATTTATATGAAAATCGCAAAGGTAATCAACAATAATGTTATAAGCGTTTTGGATGAACATAATAAAGAATTAGTCATTATGGGCAGAGGGCTCGCGTTTCAAAAGAGACCTGGCGATATTGTCGATGAGAGCAAAATCGAAAAAGTCTTCAAACTCGAAAACAAAGATGTTTCCGAAAGATTTAAAACGCTATTGTACGATATTCCGCTAGAATATATGGCCGTTTCTGAAGAAATCATCAACTATGCAAAAGAAAAACTAGGGAAAAATCTGAATGACAGCATCTATGTCTCCTTAACCGACCATATACATTTTGCAATTGAACGGCATCAGAAGGGCATTAATATTTCAAATGCTCTGTTGTGGGAGATTAAAAAGATTTATCAAGACGAATTCGCTATAGGGCGGGAAGCGTTAAAAATGATTCAAACCAAACTTGGTATTTCGCTTCCGGAAGATGAAGCTGGCTTTATTGCGATGCATATAGTAAATGCGGAACTAAACGATGAGATGCCAAACCTAATCAACATAACCAAACTCATTCAGGATATTTTAAACATCGTCAAGTATCATTTTAAAATCGAACTTGATGAGGAATCCTTAAATTATTTCAGGTTCCTTACCCATCTTAAGTTTTTTGCACAGCGCCTTTTCAGCGGTTCACATTTAGATAGCGAGGATGATTTTCTTTATAACTTAGTGAGAGAAAAACATAAAGAAGCATTTGCCTGTGCGCAAAAAATTAAAGATTATATTTATAAAGCCCATCAACATGAGATCACAAAGGAAGAAATGGGCTACCTTGCCATTCATATTCAGCGCGTGGTGAATCGAAACTAGTAAAATTTTTTGGAAAGATAGCGTTGACACCTAATGAAAGCGCATGCTAGTATGTGATTACAAATTAATATTAATTTATTAGGATTGTTACTGATTTTGCAGGCAAAACCTAAATTGCTAACCAGGCTTTATGCTTCGGTGTGCAGTTTAGGTTTTTTTATTTCCCAAAAAGGCGTTCCTCACCTGGTCCGGACAGGAAGCACCGCCTAAAGTAAATCAAAAAGTAAATATTTAGAACAGGATTGTTACTGGTCATGCAGGCAAAACCTAAGTCATAAAGAATGTTTCAGGGACGCTATGTCTCCGGCTTCTTAATGGCTTAGGTATTTTTTTTACCCAAATACTAGAGGTGATAAAGATGTCGAAAAACGAAAGATTAGCTAAAGAAATTCTTCAGCTAGTTGGCGGAGAAGAGAATGTAAATTCACTTGTTCACTGTGCAACAAGACTGCGTTTCGGATTAAAGGATAAATCAAAAGCAAATAAAGTGAAGTTAGAAAAAACAGACGGTGTCATCACCGTTAAAGAAAGCGGCGGGCAGTTCCAAGTGGTAGTAGGAAACAATGTACCGGAAGTGTATGCGGAGATCGGAAAAATCTCAAACATCACAAAGGATTCAAAAAGCTCTTCCGCTAAAGATAGTGGAGAAAAAGGAAATTTCTTAGGTAAAGCTGTAGATGTTGTATCCAGTATTTTTGCACCGCTTCTTGGTCTAATGGCAGGGGCCGGTATCCTTAAAGGATTATTGTTAATTGCTGTGAATTTTGGCTGGATAGTCAATACGGATACAACTTATACGATTTTATACGCGGCAGCAGATGCGATGTTCTACTTCTTGCCAGTATTGTTAGCCATTACAACCGCACGTAAATTTGGCGGAAATATCTTTGTCGCCGTTACGATTGCAGGTGCATTGCTCTATCCGTCGATTGTGGCGCTTAAAGCGACTCCACCTGAAGGCGGAATCCATTTCTTTGGGATTCCAGTTACGATGATGAGCTACTCATCAACGGTTGTTCCAATCATTCTATCCATCTTCGTCATGAGCAAGCTGGACATTTTCTTTAATAAAAAGATTCACGAAAGCGTTAAAAACTTCGTTACTCCGTTATTGTTATTAGTAATTATGCTTCCATTAACATTGTTGGTATTTGGTCCAATCGGTGTCAATGCAGGTAATGCTGTAGCAAAAGCAATGGTCGCAGCATTCGCATTTAACCCAATTTTAGCTGGCGCGATCATGGGTGCAAGCTGGCAGTTACTCGTCATGTTCGGTATTCACTGGGGCTTGGTTCCGGTATTCATTAACAATATTGCCGTTCACGGAAGAGATGGTGTAAAGCCGGCCGCAACTGCTTCTGTTTTTGCTCAAACAGGTGCGATGGTCGGGGTTATGTTAAAAACGAAGAACAAAAAATTAAAAACATTAGCAGGTTCTGCTGCGATCACTGGTCTTTTTGGCATTACGGAACCGGGAATTTACGGTGTAACATTACCACTTAAAAAACCATTCATTGCTGGGATCATTGGTGCGGCAATCGGTGGGGGTATCATTGGTTACGCTGGAACAAACGCATTTGCTTCTGGCGCTCCTGGATTATTGACTTTACCAATCTTCTACGGACCAGGCGGCCAAGGGTTTACTGGTCTAATTATCGGTATCGTAGTGGCATTCCTAGTATCTGCAGGTCTTACTTATGTTTTAGGTTTTGAAGATCCTGTTGAAGAAGATGTAACTGCCCCGGACATAGCAACTAGCAGTGAACAAATTGCCAGCCCTATTACAGGAAAAGTAGTTAACTTAACGGATGTATCTGATCCTGTTTTTGCTTCGGAATCAATGGGAAAAGGAATTGCCATTGAACCGTCTGTTGGCCGTGTTGTATCGCCTGTAAATGGTGTAGTAACGGTTGCTTACAAGACAAAGCATGCTATCGGTCTTATTTCCGAGCAGGGTGCAGAAATCTTAATTCATATTGGTATCGATACTGTCCAATTAGATGGAAAATACTTCACTTCCCATATTAAACAAGGTGATCAAGTTTCAGTTGGAGATTTACTAGTAGAATTCGATATCGAAAAAATCAAACAAGCAGGCTATGAGGTTACAACACCTGTCATTGTTACGAACTCCAGCACCTATACGGAAGTAACAGCAGCAAGACAAGGGAATATTGGCGAAAAGGAACCAATCTTAATCCTAGATATCCATACTAAAGAAGGTATTGCATAGGTAGTCATACGTACTGCTTCATAGATTAAAAACTTAATAAAATATATGGTTTTAGCTGTAGCTAAAGCCGTATATTTTTTTGAAAGAGAGGAATAAAATATGAAACACGCTCAGCTAAAACCATTTCCAAAGGATTTCTTCTGGGGAGCTTCTACCTCCGCCTATCAAGTCGAAGGAGCATGGGATGAGGATGGCAAAGGTCCGTCTGTCATTGATATGCGTCAGAAATACCCAGAGGGAACCACTGATTATAAAGTCGCAAGTGATCATTATCACCGTTATCAAGAAGATGTTGCACTAATGGCAGAGATGGGTTTTAAAGCATATCGCTTTTCCATCGCCTGGACACGAATTATCCCGAATGGAACAGGAGAAGTAAATCCAAAAGGGCTGGAATTCTACAGCAATTTAATCGATGAACTTATTAAAAATAAGATTGAGCCCATTGTAACGATGTATCACTTTGATTTGCCCTATGCGCTTCAAGCACGCGGCGGCTGGTCAAATCGTGAAACGATTGATGCCTTTGTGGAGTATGCGAAAGTGCTGTTTGAGAACTATGGTGATCGTGTGAAATATTGGCTGACGATTAACGAACAAAATATGATGATTATGCATGGGAAGGCACTTGGAACTCTGGATCCAAATTTAGAAGACCCAGACCGAGAGCTTTATCAGCAAAACCATCATATGTTAGTGGCGCAGGCAAAAGCTATGGACGTTTGTCACCAAATGCTGCCACAGGCGTTAATTGGACCGGCTCCAAATATTTCCTATATATATCCTGCCAGCTCGAAGCCGGAGGATATATTGGCAGCGCAAAACTTTAATTCAATCCGCAACTGGCTGTACTTAGATGCGGCAGTATATGGACGTTACAATAAGACAGCTTGGAGCTTTTTGGAAGAAAAGGGCTATGTTCCAACCATTGTCGAAGGCGACATGGAAATATTAAAAAATGCCAAGCCTGACTTTATTGCGTTCAACTACTACACGTCTAAAACAGTAGAAGCAAGCAATGGGGAAGGTAGTGATAAAAATAATACTGGAGACCAGGAAATTGTCATTGGTGAAGCAGGTGTTTATAAGGGGCACAGCAATTCGAACCTGCCGAAAAACGAATTCGGCTGGGAAATTGACCCGATTGGCTTCCGTACAACCCTAAGGGAAGTGTATGACCGCTACCAGCTGCCAGTCATTATTACGGAAAACGGCCTTGGTGCCTTTGATAAGGTGGAGGAAGACGGCACCGTTCGTGACCCGTATCGGATCGATTATTTGAAAAAACACCTTGAACAAATGCAGCTTGCGATTACGGATGGAGTAGAAGTGTTTGGCTACTGCCCTTGGTCAGCGATTGATTTGATTTCCACTCACCAGGGGGCGAAGAAACGCTACGGCTTTATTTTTGTCGATCGCGAGGAATTTGACTTAAAAGAATTGCGCCGGATCCCAAAACAAAGCTTCTATTGGTATAAGGAAATCATTGCTAGCAACGGAGAGAAATAGTAATCAAACTAATGGGGCTGACGAGGAAACTTTGTGTCAGCCCTTTGCTTATATTTTCCTCTGACGGACATCTTTCAGGCAAAAAAAACAATAATAAAGAAAGTACATAATTGATATTTAAAGAAAAGGATGATTTTTGAATGGAACATAACCAACGAAGATTCCCCGAAGGATTTCTATGGGGCGGGGCAACGGCGGCAAACCAAATAGAGGGCGGATTTCGCGAAGGAAATAAAGGCTTGAATATCTCAGATGTTTTGCCGGGCGGAAAAGAGCGTCTGAAAATATTGATGTCGCCTGGCTTTAACTTTGAAATTGATCATGAGAAATATAGGTACCCGAACCATGAAGCAATTGATTTTTATCATCGTTACAAGGAAGATATCGCCTTATTCGCGGAATTGGGCTTCAAAGTATTTCGGATGTCGATTGCGTGGACGAGAATTTTCCCAAATGGTGATGAGCTAGAACCGAATGAAGCGGGTTTGGCTTTTTATGACAGGGTCTTTGATGAATTACATAAGTACGGAATTGAGCCCGTAGTGACCATCTCTCACTATGAAATGCCGCTGCATTTGGTCAAAGAATACGGAGGCTGGAGAAGCCGTCAGGTGGTTACTTTCTTTGAAAGATATGCAACGGCGCTTTTTAAGCGCTATAAGGATAAAGTGAAGTATTGGATGACTTTTAATGAAATTAATGGCGCCTTGAAGATGCCAATCATGAGCATGGGCTTCTCGCCTGACAGAGAAGATGGCCGTTATCAAGAGACCTTTCAGGCTTTCCACCATCAGTTTGTCGCCAGTGCTATCGCGGTTAAAGCTTGTAAAAAAATCATACCAGATGCACAGATTGGCTGTATGATTCTGTTTGCACCTGTTTATTCTTACGATAGTAACCCGGAAAACGTCCTCTATGCCTTAAAAGAAGAGGAACTATTTAATTACTTTTGTGCAGATGTTCATGTGCGCGGCGAGTACCCTTCCTTCATTAAGCGCTTTTTTAAGGAGCAAAATATACAACTAAAAGTTCTTGATGGGGACTTGGAATTAATCAAACAAGGAACGGTGGATTATATTGGCTTAAGTTATTACATGTCCCGTACTGATAAAAAAGTTAAGGCTGAAGAGGAAAAAGCGAATGGAAATATTGTCGGAGGAGTGAAGAACCCATTCCTGAAAGCAAGCGATTGGGGCTGGGAGATTGACCCTGTTGGTTTGCGCATCAGTTTAAACAGGCTTTATGGTAGATACCAGGTGCCGCTATTTGTTGTGGAAAATGGTTTGGGGGCATACGACCAAGTAGAGGAAGACGGCTCCATTAACGATGATCACCGGATTGATTACCTTCGTGAACATATAAAAGCCATGGGAGAAGCTATTGCTGATGGTGTAGAGCTAATGGGCTATACAAGCTGGGGCTGTATTGATTTAGTCAGTATGTCTACTGGTGAAATGTCCAAGCGTTATGGATTTATCTACGTCGACAAGCATGATGACGGCAGTGGTACATTAGAGCGTAAACTGAAAAAGTCATTCCATTGGTATAAAAATGTCATTGCTACCAATGGGGAGCAACTATAGTATTAAAAAAATCGGTATCTTTTTGAGGTACCGATTTTTCCATTTGTATTTCAGAATGGCGTCATTTTAGGATTCGCAGATATAATTGAAAATTCGCGGATATATTGAAAAATTCGCAGATATAATCGGAAATTCGCAGATAAAATGAAAAATTCGCAGATATATTCCAAAAATTCGCAGATATGATTTTCCGCAATGAAAAAATATGCAAATTCTGTACTTCCCGGCACTTTACGAAACTGAACGCAACCCGATAACTCCCACAATAATCAACCCAACACTAACAAACCGCCCGATATTTTTTGATTCACCGAACAAAAACATATTAATCAAAACGGCACCGGCCGTACCGATTCCGATCCAGACAGCATAGGAGATACTTACCTGCAAATATTGAAAAGACGTATATAAAAATCCGAATGATGCGCTGAACCCGCCAATATAGAGCACGCCATTTTTCAATGTTTTCTGCTGACTGTACAATTTTAACCCGGCGGCACCAATAATCTCACTTACACTTGCCAAAACGACAAATAACCACCCCACCTTAGGCAGCCTCCTTCGCCGTTTCTTTTTTCCCATCCGTGTTGTCCGCCAAATTCAAACCAATCACCCCAAGCACAATAATCGCGATAAACAAAAGCTTGCCGCTGCTGAATCCTTCCCCAAAAAGGAAGACATCCATCATGACGGTCCCAATCGTGCCAACACCGGAAAAAACGGCATAAACTGTTCCAGTCGGTAGTTCTTTGCAGGCTTCCGGCAGAAAGTGAAAATCGGTAAAAATAATCGCGATGACGATTGCCCACTGCCACCAGGTTTCAGCGACATTAAATCCATACACCCACATTAATTCAAATAAACAAGTTAAAGCTACGAATAACCAAGCTTTTTTCAATCGTCTCACCTCATGAAAGCCAGCTTTTTAAAAAGCCAGCTTAACCTATAGTATATTAGGATATCACAATCGCTAAAAAAATTGATTCAAACCGAATTAAACACAATGGGAAATTGTGTATTCGTTAGAAAGTGTGATATAAATCACGAAACACCGTCAGGTAAATCAGTATAATAATAAAAACAGGGAAAATTTTGCAGAGGAAGGTGTAGAACTTTGGAATACCAACTAAAAACACTTTATTCGGAAATCGGCGGCCAAGAGACGATTGATAAACTGGTGGAAGCTTTCTATCCGCGCGTCTATGCCGATCCTGATTTAGCTCCATTATTTGAAGGGGATATGGAAGAAATCAAACGGAAGCAGAAATTGTTCCTGCCGCAATTTACAGGCGGTCCGGCACTCTACAGCCAGGAATTCGGCCCTCCTGCAATGCAACACCGCCATCTCCCGTTCGAAGTGACACCAAAACGGGCGAAATGCTGGCTTCGCTGCATGAAGGAAGCTTTTCAAGAAATCGGTCTTGACCAGACCCCTGCAGGACAGGCATTCTATGACCGCTTAACACAAGTAGCCGGCATTATGGTGAATAGCCCAGACCATGAATAAATCGTGAAGATCCTCATCAACACAGAGGATCTTTTTTATGCCCACATTATCCTGCATAGTTTTATTTATAAAAGAAATGATAGAAATTGGAGGTGCTTGAAAAATGGCAAAGAAAAACACTCCCAATTCAATCCCCTATAGTATTTGGGATACCAAATTAGATAATGAGCAAATAGAAATGAACGAAAAAATTACTGAAACAATGAAAGGTAGTATTGCAGAACAAAAATCAACGGAGCAACAGGATTAACAGGCAAAAAGCAGTCATTCGGGTTGCTTTTATTTTGTATTGGCAGCCCTTTCAAAATAAGACCGTTGTGTTATGATGTAGGTGTTATTGAAGGGAAGGAGCAGCAAAAATGAATACAACTGACCAATGGTGGAAAAAAAGCGTCGTTTATCAAATCTATCCGCGCAGTTTCCGTGATTCGAACGGGGATGGAATTGGCGACCTTCCGGGGATTATTGAAAAACTGGATTATCTAAAATTACTAGGTGTCGATATCATCTGGCTGAGTCCAATCTATGATTCGCCAAACGATGATAACGGCTATGATATCCGGAACTATCAGGAAATCATGAACGAATTTGGAACGATGGCTGATTTTGACCTGCTTCTTGAAGAAATTCATAAGCGGGATATGAAGTTAATGATGGACCTAGTCGTCAATCATACTTCTGATGAACATGAGTGGTTTGTCCAATCGAAACAATCTCAGGACAATCCTTATCGTGATTACTATATTTGGCGGGAAGGCAAGGACGGAAAAGAACCGAATAACTGGGGGTCTTTTTTCAGCGGCCCGGCCTGGGAATACGATGAGGCGACGAATGAATATTATTTGCACCTTTTTTCAAAAAAACAGCCCGACTTAAATTGGGAAAACCCAAAGGTTCGCCAAGAGATTTACCAGATGATGAAGTTCTGGCTGGAAAAGGGTGTCGACGGCTTCCGGATGGATGTCATCAACATGATTTCCAAAGCTCCAGGGCTGCCGGATGGAGTGCTGCATAGCGGGCAATTATTTGGTGACGGCGCTCCTTATTTTATGAATGGCCCTAGAATTCATGAGTTTTTACAAGAAATGAATAAAGAAGTTTTGTCTCAGTACCCAACCATCTCAGTCGGGGAAATGCCTGGAACCACTCCGGAGGATGCAGTTCTCTATACGAATCCAAACCGCCGTGAAGTGAACATGATTTTTACGTTTGAGCATATGGACCTTGACAGCGCACCCGGTGGAAAGTGGAATCTCAAGCCTTTAAATCTCCTCGATTTAAAAGAAAACTTGGCCAAATGGCAAACAGCTATACATAACAGGGGCTGGAACAGCCTGTACTGGAACAATCACGATCAGCCTCGGATTGTCTCACGTTTTGGCAATGACGAAGAATATCGGGTAGAATCAGCAAAAATGCTGGCCGCGTGCCTGCACTTTATGCAAGGAACACCTTATATTTACCAAGGCGAGGAAATCGGTATGACCAATGTGAAATTCAAATCTCTTGAAGATTACCGTGATATTGAGACGATCAATATGTACAAGGAACGGACATCTCAAGGATATTCCCATGAGGAAATCATGGCATCTATTTATGCAAAGGGAAGAGATAATGCCAGAACCCCGATGCAATGGGATGATTCGGAACATGCAGGTTTCACCACGGAAACCCCTTGGATTAAGGTGAACCCGAGGTATCAAGAAGTAAATGTGAAGAATGCTCTAGATGATAAGAATTCTATTTTTTATTTTTATCAAAAATTAATCGCCTTAAGAAAGGAACTGGACATTATTGTCGAAGGTGATTTTCAATTGCTGCTTGAAGACCACCCCGAATTGTTTGCTTATGAACGTAAATGGAAAGAAGAATGCGTGATTGTAATTTGCAATTTTGGGGATAAGGACGTGGTTATAGAAAATGAACTTTTGACAAGAATTTCTGATTACAACGTCATTCTTTCAAATTACGAAGGCTCAAACTTAGAAAAACTCCGGCCATATGAAGCAGTCGCTTTAACACGCTAATTAACCAAGGGCCTGAACCCGAACTGTCCTGATTAAAGATGGGGATCCAGGCTCTGCAAAAAAATGTTTGCACATTTAGCCCGGAAGTGTTAATATGAATCTACCGATTAGTGCAAACGTTTTCACTAATTGCTACATAATGAGATAGGGGGTCTTAATAGACAAAGGCTGTTATACGCAGTTAAATTGAATTGTTGCCTGCTAGATTTATTATGTTTTTTTGCACTTTTGCGCAAACGGTTTCGCAAAATAGTATTTTGATAGATGAGAATTTCGACTTTCTTTTAACAAATTAGTCAGATTTTTTACTATACGGAATTGTGCAAACGATTTCGCAAATCTTTAATAGAGTATTAGAAGTCGTATCTGTCAATACTACCTACATCTCTGTCAATATGGTAGCTGCGCAAAAGACGATGTACCAAAAATTATTATGCAAAGCATGGGGGTAAATGATGAACAAGAAAAAGTTATTTTCCGGCATAGGTGCAGGGGTTTTATCGCTAAGCCTTCTTTTAACTGGATGTGGAAACGCTGATAAGGGCTCTTCCAACGAAAGTTCAAAAGGCAATGTGACAATTGATGTTTTCCAATTTAAGGTTGAATTTAAAAAGCAATTTGAAACAGTTGCTAAAAAATATGAGCAAGAACACAAGGGTGTAAAAATCAACATCACGACTGTTGGCGGCGGTGAAGATTATGGTGCGGCCCTTAAATCCAAATTTGCTTCTGGCAAAGAACCAGCCATCTATAACATTGGCGGCCCGCAGGACGTAGAAGATTGGCAGAAGAAACTTGCTGACCTTTCTGATACTGAAGCATCAAAAGCGGCCTTAAAAGGTACTCTTGATGGAGTATCAAAGGACGGAAAAATTCTTGGTTTACCGTACAACCAAGAGGGCTACGGTTTGATTTACAACAAAGCTGTATTTGAAAAAGCCGGCATTGATGCAAAATCAATCAAGAGTTATGCTGACCTAGAAAAAGCAGTTAAAACATTAGATTCCAAGAAAAAAGAACTTGGACTTGAAGCGGTATTTGCTCTTCCTGGTAAAGAAACTTGGGTAACTGGTCTTCACTTATCCAATGCGTTCCTTGCTCCGGAATTTGATAACAACGTATTAAACGCATATAACGCGAAAAAAGTTGACTTCAAATACGGCGATGCATTCAAGAAAGTGCTTGATCTGCAAAACGATTATTCAGTACAGCCAACTGTAAGCTTAGATTACTCTAAGCAGGTTGAAGAATTGTTCTCCCTGCAAAAAGTAGCATTGATTCAGCAAGGTAACTGGGTATATGGCTCCATCGAAGGCATTGACAAGGAATTTGCCCAAAAAGGCATCGGCATCCTGCCAATCCCTGTTGAAGGCTACAAAGAAGATGCGATTCCTGTAGGGATTCCAATGTACTGGGGCGTAAACAGCAACAAGGACAAAGCAACTGTTGCTGAATCGAAGAAATTCCTAGACTGGTTATATACTTCTGACGAAGGTAAAGCAGCGGTTATCAACGATTTTAAATTTATCCCTGCTTATGATGGCTTTGATGCATCAAAAATCAGCGATCCGCTTTCAAAAGAAATTTATCAATATGCCCAAGATGGCAAAACAATTGGCTGGACATTCATGGGTTACCCAACTGGCTGGGGACAAAACGAGCTTGGCGTGCAAATCCAGAAATACTTGAGCAAAGAAGCTAAGTGGGAAGAAGTTGTGAAAGCTACTCAAGCAGCCTGGGAGAAATCCAGAAATAAATAATCAATGAACGCTAAGGCGTTGTTCTAACACAAATTTATAATGGGTCCTTAACAAAAGGACCCATTATTGTTTGAGAGACAAGCGGCTGGTTCGTAAGGAAGCTTCCCCTTATCAATCAGCCCCTTTTCTCTCATTATAAAACGAGAGATAGAGATTATTGCTTGGAGGTTTTTTACCATGATGCGTACTCGGGATTTATCCTATTGGCTATTTTTAGCACCAGTTCTGTTGGCCTTATCTATGGTTGTGATCGTCCCGCTGGTATTTGGTATATATTATTCTTTTACTAATTGGAACGGAATCGAAGTAGGCAGTTTCGTTGGCCTTGAGAATTATTTGGCCATTTTGGATGATAAGGAATTTTTAGATTCCATGTGGTTTACTGTGAAATTTTCAGTAGTTTCCATTATTCTGATTAACCTTTTTGGCTTATCTTTAGCCCTTATTGTCACTTCGAAAATTAAATCCAATAAGTTCTTAAGAACGATTTTCTTTATGCCAAACTTAATTGGCGGCTTGATTCTTGGCTTTATCTGGCAGTTTATTTTCATTAAAGTGTTTGCTGGAATTGGTTCAGTGTTTGGAATTCAAAGTTTAGAAGGCTGGCTTTCTACTACCCAAACAGGTTTCTGGGGACTTGTCATTTTAATGAGCTGGCAGATGTCCGGATACATCATGGTCATCTACATTGCCTATTTGGAAGGCGTGCCTGGTGAATTGATAGAAGCAGCAGAAATTGACGGAGCAAGTCCATTCCAACGTCTCCGCTATATTATTTTCCCATTAGTCGCACCTGCTTTTACAGTCAGCATGTTCCTGACTTTGTCCAATACGTTCAAGCTTTACGACCAAAACTTATCGCTTACTGGCGGAGGACCATATAACTCCACACAAATGGTGGCAATGGAAATTTTTAAAACGGCCTTTACTGAAAGTGAAATGGCGTATGCGCAGGCAAAAGCGGTTATTTTCTTTGTGATTGTTGCTGTCATTTCCTTAACACAGGTATACATCAATAAGAAGAGGGAGGTTGAAATGTAATGAGGAAAAATAAATGGCCCATTGAGATCCTAGGTATTATATTAGGTCTTATCTGGCTCTCTCCCTTCTACTTAATGATTGTGAACTCCTTTAAAACAAAGCGTGAAATGTTCGAGGATACACTAAAGCTTCCGGCAGGCTTTAACTTCGATAACTATATCGAAGCTTTTACGGAGCTGAATTTTCTTCAAACTTTCATGAATTCCGTGTTGATTACAGTGGTCAGCGTACTGGTGATCATTGTTTTTTCATCGATGGCAGCATATGCTTTATCGCGGAATAAAAGCAAAATCAGTAGTTTTATATTCTTCCTGTTTGTTGCAGCAATGCTGATCCCGTTCCAATCAGTTATGATTCCATTGGTGACGATATTTGGGAAATTAGAAATGTTGAACCGCGCTGGCATTATCTTTATGTACCTCGGATTTGGCGCCAGTTTATCGATCTTTTTATATCATGGTACATTAAATAGCATTCCTAAATCATTGGATGAAGCAGCCACTATTGACGGAGCTAACCGATTCCAAATCTTTTGGTATATCATCTTCCCAATGTTAAAACCAATTACGGTCACCGTCGCGATTTTGAATACGATCTGGATTTGGAATGACTACCTGCTTCCATCCTTGGTTATTAACCAGGAAGGAATGGAGACGATTCCGCTCAAGATGTTCTTCTTCTTTGGAGAGTATACGAAGCAGTGGCATCTGGCCCTTGCCGGACTAACCATTGCGATTATTCCAGTCATCATTGCTTATTTCTTTGCCCAGCGTGAAATTATTAAAGGGATTTCCGAAGGTGCAGTTAAATAACAAATTTACTATATAATAGAATCAAACTTTATTGGCTTAGGGGGAAGCACTGTGGTAACGATTAAGGATGTAGCAAAGGCAGCTAATGTGGCGCCCTCAACGGTTTCTCGGGTGATAGCCAACAATCCGAGAATCAGTGAGAAGACTAAGAGGCGTGTGAAAGAGGTCATGGAGGAATTAGGATACTATCCTAATTTGCAAGCAAGAAGTCTGGCCGCCAAAAGCACCCAAACGATCGGTGTCATTATGCCGAACTCAGCCTATCATGCTTTCCGCAACCCGTTCTTCCCTGAAGTCTTACGAGGAATCAGCATGAATGCCCATGACAGCAAATACGGGATTTACCTTTCCACAGGTTCAACGGAGGAGGAGATTCACGAGGAAGTGCTGTCGATGGTAAATGGGAGAAGGGTCGATGGGATTGTCATGTTATATTCACGGGTCAATGATCGCACCATGCAGTACCTTTCCGAAATAGACTTCCCATTTACCGTAGTGGGCCGGCCAAGCACCTATGAAGAACGAATTACGTATGTTGACAACGATAATATTTTTATAACTAATCAGGTGACAAAATATTTGATTGACCTTGGTCATAAAAACATTGCCTTCGTGGGCGGGAATTTGGACTTTGTTGTCGCTCATGACCGTTTAAATGGTTATCGAATGGCTTTAACAGAAGCGGGTCTTCCCGTAAATGAAGCCTATTTGGTTCATGAAAGATTTGTTAATGAAAATGGACGGGATGCCATTCAATCTTTGATAAATTTGGAAGTGCAGCCAACTGCATTTGTCACCCAGGACGATTTAATGGCGTATGAAATCATCAGCCACTTGGATGCTTTGAACATTCGAGTGCCAGAAGATATTTCGATTATCAGCTTTAATAACCTTTCATTATCGGAGCACTCGAAGCCTCCATTAACGTCAGTGGATATCGGTACCTTTCAACTCGGCCAGGTGGCAACGCAATGTTTAATTGAAAAAATTGAGCATCCAGATACCCTGCCAAAACGAATTACAATCCCGACGAAGCTGATTGAAAGAAAATCATGCGCACCAAAAAGGTAAGTACTAACAATGGACTAACAAATAGAAAGTCAGTGAGGAAGATATGAGTAAATTATGGTGGAAAGAAGCGGTGGCCTATCAAATATACCCACGCAGCTTTAAGGACTCGAACGGAGACGGGATTGGCGATATCCAGGGAATCATCACGAAGCTTGATTACCTTAAGGATTTAGGAATCGACGTTATCTGGGTCTGCCCAATGTTCGAGTCGCCAAATGATGATAACGGCTACGATATCAGCAATTATCAGGAAATCATGAAAGAGTTTGGAACGATGGCGGATTTTGATTTGCTTTTACAAGAAACTCACCGCCGAGGGATGAAGCTAATTCTTGATTTAGTCATCAACCACACGAGCGATGAACACCCATGGTTTGTTGAATCCCGCGCCTCTAAGGACGATCCGAAGCGCGACTGGTATATTTGGCGCGACGGTAAGGGCGGAAAGGAACCGAATAACTGGGAAAGCATTTTTTCCGGGCCTGCTTGGGAATATGATGAAACAACTGACCAATATTACATGCACCTTTTCTCAAAAAAACAGCCTGACCTTAATTGGGAAAATGAAGAGGTCCGCCATGCCCTCTATCAAACAGTAAATTGGTGGCTTGATAAAGGGATTGACGGCTTCCGCGTCGATGCCATCAGCCATATCAAAAAGGAAGCTGGCCTCCCCGACATGCCGAATCCAAAGGGGCTTCCCTATGTTCCGTGCTTTGAAAAAATGATGAACGTGACCGGGATACACGATTTTCTTCAGGAATTAAAGGAAGAGACGTTCTCCAAATATGACATTATGACGGTTGGTGAAGCAAATGGTGTCACTGCTGATGATGCTAAGGACGTTGAGCTTTGGGTCGGGGAACAGCAGGGCAAATTCAACATGATTTTTCAATTCGAGCACCTTGCTCTTTGGGATGCTGAGGTAAAAAAAGAACTGGATATAGTAGAATTTAAGGATGTCCTGTCGCGCTGGCAGAAAGGGCTGGAAGGAAGCGGCTGGAATGCCCTTTTTATTGAAAACCACGACAAGGCCCGTGTAGTCTCCACCTGGGGAAATGATAAGGAATACTGGCGGGAAAGTGCCACTGCCTTTGCTGCGATTTATTTTCTGATGCAGGGGACGCCATTTATTTATCAAGGCCAGGAAATCGGCATGACTAACGTCCGCTTTGATTCCATTGAGGATTATGATGATGTGTCGGCAAAAAATATGTACCGCTTGAAACGCGCGGATGGTGTACCACATGAGGACATCATGGAGATAATCTGGGCGAGCGGCCGCGACAATTCCCGGACGCCGATGCAGTGGTCAAATGAAGTGAATGCTGGATTTAGCGTTGGAACTCCATGGCTAAAGGTCAATCCAAATTATCGCAAAATTAATGTGGCGGCCCAAGAACACGACCAGGACTCCATATTGAATTTTTACAAAAAAATGATCCGTTTGAAAAAGGCCAATGAAGTGTTTACGTATGGCACCTATGATTTACTTTTGGCAAAAGACCCACAAATATTTGCCTACACCAGAACACTTGGCAAGGAAAAGGTGCTGGTAATTGCTAACCTTTCAGATAGTAAGGCAAAGGTAAAAGGAGTTAACTTTGAAAATAGCTCCTTGCTGCTTCATAATTATGAAGTTCCAAAAACGAACGAACCAATTTTAAAACCATATGAAACAAGGGTATATCGCTTGAAATAAAAAAAGACGATTCGACTTTGCGAATCGTCTTTTTGCTACAGTTTGTTAAGCAGTGGTATTAGGTTTTTCAGTCGCGGCATGTTTCTTGGTCATTTTTCTGAAGAAAGGAACTACCCAGTAGTCTAAACCAAATCGTCCTGCGTTATAGCCGGCTGCTAGAATGATAAAGCCAAGGAAGATGTCAGTAGGGTTATGAGATACAGTTCCGGCTAAGAAGAAGGCGAAGTTCATCACGAGACCGAAGAACATAGCTGCAGTTGTCAAACATCCAAGCAACAATCCAAGACCAACTAACATTTCACCCCAAGGGACGATAAAGTTGAAGAGATCTACGTTTGGCAGGGCCACACCTTTTAAGAATTCTACATACCAGCCGTAAACAACAGCTCCATCTGGACCTTTTACAGGGTTTGCTGTCACTCCTTTTAAGAATCCTGCTGCATCGAAGCCGCCTGTTAATTTATGAAGACCTGCTGTGAACCAAGCGTAACCAAGGTATAAGCGGATAACAAGTAAGATGGCTGCGGAGACTTTGTTCTCCCTTAAGAATTTGTTAAACATAACTCATTCCACCTTTCAAAAATTTATTTGTTTCTTTCTACTTCCAATATATAGAATTTTTCAGTAAAAAACATGGCTATAGTAATAAGTTCAAAGTTTGTTCGAAATGTTTTGACAGTTCCTTGAACGGTACAAAATTCAAGGCGGCTGCTCGTATTTTTTATCATTGAAAACGTTGCCACTTCCGCTGTAACAACAATTGTAAAGTTAGATGTTTTTTGTTATTTTAAAATTAATGATTTTCGAAGCGAAAAAAGGGGAAAGAACGTTGATGGAAATGAAATTGGCAAATTTTCGAATAAAGTGGATGATCATCATTTGTTTGCTTGTTTTTTCAGAGCTACTTGATTTAATTGTTTCTTTCAATTTTCCATCTATAAAACTATTTCATTTTACAACAATTGCTGTGATTGTATGTACCATCCCTTTTCTCCTGGTCACCTTAAAGGAAATGGGAAAAAAATCAGTAGAATATGAAAAAAATGAACAAAAGTTAAAAAATATTTATGATTCCCTAGATGTAGCGATTTGGTCCCATGACCTCAAAACCAAGCAACTTTTCATTACTCAAGGGATTGAAAAATTGTATGGAGTATCGTTAGAAGACTTTTATCATGACCATGCTTTATGGAAAAAGGTCATTTTTTCGGATGATTTACCGATCATATCTGAACGTGAGCATAAAATAGCACTTGGGGAAACAGTTACAAGTGAGTATCGAATTATCCGGCCTAACGGTGAGGTGAGATGGATTTATGACAGGGGTTTCCCGACTTTGGATTCCAAAGGAAACTTTGTTTATTTTAGTAGTGTACTATTTGATATTACCGACAGAAAGGAAAGTGAGGACCGCTATCGCAGTTTAGTAGAAATGTCCCCTGACATCATCGCTGTTGTTAGTGAGGAGAAAATTGAATATATTAACGAGGCTGGATG
Source organism: Neobacillus sp. PVCKKU3 (assembly GCF_058323225.1). Classification (NCBI taxonomy): domain Bacteria; kingdom Bacillati; phylum Bacillota; class Bacilli; order Caryophanales; family Bacillaceae; genus Neobacillus; species Neobacillus sp. PVCKKU3. Next base: position 12,714 of record NZ_JBLVQN010000031.1, on the reverse strand, counting down.
GAGGCTGATGGGCGCAGCCTATCCGGAGGAACTGATTGGCAAGTCGCCATTAAATTACGTTCCCGATAACATTATCCGGACAATTCGAAGAAGGGTTGGTTCCTATGATAACCCTATTCAGGAAAGAGTAAGTTTCGAATTTCAGGTAAAACGGCTTGATGGTGAATTAATAGATGTCGAAATGGCTTCAACCCCAATTCTTTTCGAAGGCAGATTTGCTGTGCAAGTTGTCGGCAGGGATATTACGGAAAGGAAAAGGGCAGAGCAAACGATTAAAAAAATGGCTTACTATGACGCGTTAACCGGCTTGCCAAATCGAAACAGCTTTAAGGCCCACTTAACTGAGGCAGTAACAAATCACCAACACCAAAAACCGGCTGTGTTATTTTTAGACCTGGATCGCTTTAAGATTATTAACGATACGAAAGGCCATTCTATTGGGGATATAATCCTTCAAATGGCAGCAGGCAGATTGCAAGGTGCAGTTCAACAGAATGGGATTGTTTCGCGGCAGGGTGGAGATGAATTTATCATTTTACTAGAAGACACCGATAAGGAGCAAGTGACCTATATAGCCGAAAAAATCCTAACTGCCTTTTCAAAGCCCTTCTGCGTAAATAATCAGGAATTCTTTGTCTCAACAAGTATAGGAATTAGTCTTTATCCTGAAGATGGCGCTGATGAGGAAAGTTTAATAAAAAATGCCGATACCGCCATGTATAAGGCAAAAGAGCGCGGGAATAACTTTCAATTTTATTCATCTAGTTTAAATGGAATATCAGTCCGAAAGATGGAATTGGAAAATGGTCTGCGTAAAGCATTGGAATTCAACCAGCTGATGCTCTATTATCAGCCGCAATTTTCCTTGACAACCGGGGAAATCGTGGGAATGGAGGCATTAATCCGCTGGGATCACCCGGAACACGGATTTGTTCCACCCTCTGAATTTATACCGCTTGCTGAGGAGACGGGGCTGATTGTCCCAATTGGCAAGTGGGTTCTTAGGGAAGCCTGCAAACAAAGGAAGGATTGGAGCAAAGCGGGAATAGCGGATTTTCCAATCGCTGTCAATGTATCGGTACGCCAGTTCGAAGATGATCAATTTATTGAATATACTGCAGCGGTTTTGGAAGAAATAGGACTCGATGCAGGGCTTCTTGAATTGGAAATCACGGAGAGCATCATGCAGAATCTGCAAAGATCGTCTTACATCCTTCATCAATTGGAGAGGATGGGAGTGCTTTTATCCATTGATGATTTCGGGACGGGTTATTCCTCGTTAAGCTATTTAAACCGTCTTCCCATTCATAAAATCAAAATCGATAAATCCTTTGTTCAGGATGTACCTTTCCTTGCAAGCCAAGAAATGCTGGTAAAAACAATTATTGATATGGGGTTAAACCTGAATTATATAGTCATTGCAGAAGGCATTGAAACTGGAGATCAATTGGAGTTCCTGCAGCAAAATGACTGTGCTGTCGGCCAAGGCTACTTATTCAGTAAACCATTACCGGCAGACGAGATTGAGATGTATCTTGAACGCAATAAAAGTGGTATCCGTTTTTAATGGGTACCACTTTTTATTTGGCTAATAAGAAAGTATAAGTGCAACTACGCCTCATGAACCGCCCTTATGGGGCTCGCCAGTCGGCGAGTTTTCTTTAGAAAAATACCTTAGGCTGCCGCTCGGAAGGAAGTTATCTGAAGATGCCGATTAGGGTAATTCATTGCCCCCATTTCATGTTAATACTTAAAGTGCAGCAGTCTGCAGGCTGAGCCTGAGTGCCTGGTGTAGTGAGAATGAAAGCTACACCTGATGGAGTAAACCTTGTGCCAACAGGAATGGTGAGTCCAATCGATTTAATGAGGCTGTCAACCTCGGCGTGCTTCCCTTGCTGAGCGGCGTTCATGATTTTGCGGGCAAATCCGACATCACTAAGCCGATCGAGCAGCAGGCTCCCCTGCCTCATTAAAACACGGAAAGACTTGATGGATTGTTCAAAAATTTTCGTATCCACTGGCGGGTAGGCCCTTGGCGGAGGAAAGTGTATGGTGTAGGCAGGATAATATGTCATTGGCGGATTTACAGGATAATGAAAAGGGTTGTAATACATCATAACACTCCTTTTATAGCAAAACAGCATAGCAGTATACGGTATGTTTATGGCGGAAATTTGGTTCCTAACGGCAGAATCGTGATGCATATCACCGAAATGATTGCCCGTTTTTGTTAAATTGTAAATAGATTCAAAATTTTCCCTAAATTGGAGGACGAAAGGTGACAATCAAACGGTTAGCATTTATTTGTATGCTTCTCACGTATTTCTTAATTGTGTTTGGCGGCTATGTGGCTTCCTCTGATTCCGGAATGGGCTGTGGGCCGGAATGGCCGTTATGTAATGGGGAAGTAGTTCCTGTATTAAAAGGGGCCACCTTAATCGAGTTTGGTCATCGGGTAATTGGTGCGCTTCTTGGAATTCTATCCCTGGTGCTATTTGTGAAGCTTTTCAGGGCAAAGAAGGAACAAGTTGTCCGTTTAGCCGCTTTATCGATGTTAGGGCTTCTTATTATTCAAATCCTGCTTGGTGCGATTGTTGTAGTCACCGATTTGCCATCCATCATTATTACCATCCATCTCATCATCGCTTTTGCTTTTCTTGCTTGCTTAATTTGGATTTGGAGATACCCGGGATTTCAAAATCAGGCTAGCCGGGTTGGCTTCATTACTGAAAAGACTCAAACCGCTTCTATCCATTTGAACATATTACTCATTCTTCTGACATGTACACTTGCATTTGGCGCTTATATTAAACATGAATCGTTTGGTATGGCTTGCGGGTGGCTTGGCTGCCGGCAAACATTTTTTCCTTCAAGTACACCAGAGTTGTTGCAAACTCTCCACCGTGGTCTTGCCGGTATTTCCGCCGTTTACATCCTACTTTTGACATACTGGTCTTTTTCAAAAAACTGGGGAAGGGGTCTTCAGAAACGTTTATTGTTGGGGGCATTAACTGTCTTATTTCAATTGGTCATTGGTGCAGCCGTTATTGAAACTTCGATTTCCATCCCGTGGGCTGTCCTTCACCTTGCTATCGGAACCGTCCTAATTGCGATTGTCAGCGAGGCTAGGATTTATTTGGGGGAAAGGGCGATTGTACCGGTATCCGGCCTAAGAAAGCATAGTCCGCATGGGGATAGGAAAAGCTTTGATTAATTAAGAGGGCGCTTGAAAAATACTATTCAAGCGCCCTTAGTATTTATAGAAGCAAGAGGTGCTTTGCCTTACCGCCATACACCGTTTTATTCTTTCGCCTCAATTGATGGGAACATTATACAACAGTGGAAGTCTTTTTTGTTCAGCTTTTTTTCGATTAACGAAAGATATTACATTCCCAAATAATAAAATTGTGTTATTCTTTTGAATGGGGGGTGTTCGTAGTGACAGTGGAAAAAATTACAGCCAAAGAGCTGCATGAAAGATTACAAGGAAAAGAAAATGTTATGATTTTGGATGTCCGGGCAAACGAGAAATACAACGAGTTTCACATAGAAGATTCCCATGTTGAAAGCCGCAACATTCCAAAAACAGAAATATTTGAACTTGAAGAAAATAAGGACAAACAGCTTACCTTACCGAAAGACAGAGAGGTCATTGTTACCTGCACGACCGGGAATTCGGCAGCAAAGTGCGCGAATATCCTTGACCGAGAAAATTATCAGGTCACGCTATTGGAAGGCGGAGTCACAGCCTGGAAGGACTTTTTAAAGTCACTTGAAGATTAAAAAAGGGAGCGACCCTTTATGCTGCAAAAATTGAATAAAAAACTAGAGAAAATTATGCCATTTATAACCCCGGTTAGTGTTATAACCGGGGTTATCTTAAGTGCTTATATAAAGGATTTTTCCTTTTTAATCCCGTGGATTTTCGCTTTTATGACCTTTGCCGGAAGCTTAAACTCCAATTTTAAATCGTTGAAGGATGCGATGCTTCATCCTTTTCCAATTTTTATAGCAATGCTGATTCTCCATATTCTCATGCCGCTGTTTGCCTGGGGAGTGGGGCATATCACTTTCCCAAATGATGCCTATACCATTACGGGTTTAATTTTAGGGATGGTCATTCCAACAGGCATTACGAGCTTTGTTTGGGTTTCTATTTATAAAGGGAATATTCCGCTTGTGTTATCCATTATTTTAATCGACACCCTGTTATCACCAATCATTGTTCCATATTCTCTCTCGGTTTTTATGGGACAAAAAATCGAAATGGATTATGTCGATATCATGAAAGGATTATTGGGAATGATCGTGATCCCATCCATTATCGGCATGCTGTTAAACCAGTGGACAAAAGGAAAAATAAATCAACAATTAGGGGTAAAGCTTGCCCCATTTTCAAAAATTAGTATGGGTGTTGTGGTGATGCTGAATGGAGCGGTTGTTGCTCCCTATCTAAGAAATATTGACCTTAAACTAATCGGCATTATGATGACAGTCTTTGTTATTGCACTGTGCGGATATTTGCTTTCTTTTTTCCTAGGGAGGCTTTTGATTGGCGACCGGGACACGGCTATCACCTTGACCTTTTCAGGGGGAATGAGAAATATCAGTGCCGGGGCTGTCATCAGCGTCACGTATTTCCCGCCGGCGGTGGCCGTTCCGGTAGTGGTAGGGATGCTTTTCCAACAAATATTAGCGTCTTTAAATGGACATTTTATCGCAAAATACTACCAAAAAGGCGCGGAAAAGCAGGATTCAGTTGCTGTCTAGAAGGAAGGAAATTTTATCATGAAGGAACAAACAATAAAGGATAGCGGATTGATTATTAGTGTCCAGGGAATTCAGTGGGCTGTCTTTATGTTAACGAACGTAATTGCAGTGCCGGTCGTTGTTGGAGCAGCCTTTCATATGGCACCGGCTGAAATCGCTGACTTTATGCAGCGCATGCTGTTTGTAACAGGAATTGCTACCTTAATTCAGATTTTTTTCGGTCATCGTCTTCCCCTTGTGGAAGGGGCAGCAGGAATGTGGTGGGCCATTTTTATTCTGCTTGGGACTATGAGTACCCCGGCCAATCAAGGAAATGTGCTTCAGCAATTAGAAATGGGGTTAATCATCGCCGGAATATTACTGGCCATTATCGGATTTTTGCCGATTATTGAAAAAATACGCCTCCTATTTACACCGATTGTAACTGGCGTTTACTTAATATTGCTGGTCAGTCAATTAAGCGGTTCGTTTTTAAAAAGCATGCTTGGCTTCACCGCGACCGGCCATTTAAACGGAAAAATTACACTTATTAGTTTCCTTGTTATTTTCATTATTTTATTCATATCACTGAAAACCAATGGCATATTAAGGAGCTTAGGACCGCTTGTTGGAATCATTGTTGGCTGGACTATGTTCCATTTCCTCGGTTTGATTGATACAAATCAGTCTTACGAGCCCTCCAGATGGTTCAGTATTCCGAAGATGTTTGCTTGGGGAACCCCGAAGTTTGATATTGGGATTATACTTACCACTCTCCTTACTTCGGTCGTCCTCATTTCCAACGTGATCTCCAGCGTTTTGGTAGTTGGACTGGCTTTAGAAAAAAGGGTCAAGCCTAATCAGTATCAAAAGGGGATTTTTGGGAATGGAGTTGGTTTATTCTTCTCAGGACTCTTTTCCGTAGTGGGCGTCATCCCGCTGGCTATTTCTGCTGGATTCATCATGACCACTGGCATTAAAAAATTGCTCCCACTTATCATAGGGGCAATATTAATCACTGTGTCAGGGTTTTTTCCATATATAGGGGGATTTTTAGCAACCCTGCCCTTAGAAGTTGCCTATGCTTCCCTCTTTACCATGTTTACACAGTTGCTTGGCTTTGGCATCCGCGATTTAATGGGGCAGGAGCCGACGGGACGGAACCTAATGGTGATTGGAATTTCCTTAATGACAGGAATCGGCATCATGTTTTTACCGCCCCAAGCGTTTGAAAATATCGCTCCGTGGCTGCGGAATATTGTTTCCAACGGGCTGCTCATAGGCCTTATTTTATGTTTCTTGTTAGAGCATTTGGTTTTTCAAAGAAAGATGATTCGACAGACCTCATAATCCCTTCCTGCTTTATGGAAGGGATTTTTTATATTTGTTTTTGGAGAAAGTAATAAAGAAATTTTTATTGACATGAAACCAAATGGTTTTATATAATCAAAAATGTGAAACCGAATGGTTGTATATTTTTTTAGAAAGCAGGCGAATTGGAATGGTAAATACACTAGAAGATATCAAGAAATCGATTGTTATTGATGCACCAATTGAAAAAGTATGGGAGCATGTTTCTACGGCTGAAGCGATTGGGGAATGGTTCATGCCAAACGACTTCAAACCGGAAGTGGGTCATGAGTTTCACCTGCAATCTCCATTTGGTCCGTCTCCTTGTAAAGTAACCGAATTTGATCCGCCCAATCGTCTTTCATTTAAATGGGATACAGAAGGCTGGTTTGCATCCTTTATTTTGAAAGATTTAGGTGGGAAAACGGAGTTTACGTTAATTCATGGCGGTTGGAAGCCTGCTGATGAAGTCATCGGTAAAGCCGGTCAAAAATCTGGTGTCATTCGTGAACACATGTCTGGCGGCTGGAATGGCATTATCGAAAAATTAAAAAGGATTGTGGAGGGCTAAGTGTCTGCAGCAGCACAAAAGCATGATGTGTTTCAGGCAATTGCAGACCCTACCAGGAGAGAAGTGCTAAAGCTTCTCTCTGAAAAAGAATTGCCGATTTCGGAAATCACATCGCATTTTTCGATAAGCCGGACGGCTATTGCCAAGCATTTGAAAATCCTTTCCGAGGCGGAATTGGTCAGCGGACGAAAGGAAGGCCGTGAAAAAATTTACCGGCTCCATCCTGAACCGCTCTCGGAGCTAAAGCAGTTCTATGAACAATTCTGGAACAATAGGCTTTCTGTGTTGAAGCATATCGTGGAAACGGGCAGGGAAAACAGCGGCCTAAAAGTGATTCAATCAGAGACAGAAAAAAAAGAACCTTAACGGGGTTCTTTTTTTGTACTTTATAACAAATCAAATCGTTACTCTGCATCGATCGAGATATGCTGAAACTTGGAAACCTGAAACAAGCCTATGTCGGTCAGCTTTAATTCCGGTATGACCGGCAGGGTTAAAAAGGAAAGAGTTAAAAATGGGTTGAACTGGTGATTTGCTCCTAACTGGTTTAGTGCACTATGGATATTGTTCAGATTGGCGTAAACCTCTTGATAGGGGCGGTCCGACATCAATCCCGCGATGGACAGTTTTAGTGCGGCGATGATTTTCCCTTGTTTTATAACCACCATCCCGCCTTGCATCTCCTTGATGGTTTTGGCGGCCATCACCATATCCTGATCGTTTGTGCCGGCGATAACAAGATTATGGGAGTCATGGGCGATTGTAGTCGCTATGGCACCGAATTTCAGCCCCAGACCTTTGACAATTCCCAAACCGATAAAACCAGTCTGGTGATGGCGTTCGATCACGGCCAATTTTAGCTGGTCTTTATCCAAAGAGCATTGAAAGAAACCGGACTCATTTGTTTCCACCTGTTCAACGATATGACGTGTCACCAAGCTATTTGGGATGATTTCAATGATGTTTGCCTTGTGGGATTGAACTGGAATTTGAAATTCCTCCTCGGAAATTTCATGGAAACGAACGGTATGGGTTAAAGAGCTTGGGAGTTCCTGCTGGCTGCTTTCTGGAAAGTCTACAATGGCTCCTTTTTTGACAATAGCTGTACCGTCCTTATAAACATCGGCAATTTTAATCGTTTCAAGATCTTCCATGATGATGAAATCTGCTTTATATCCGGGAGCGATAGCCCCTTTTTCCTCAAGTCCAAAACATTCTGCCGCGTTGATCGTTGCCATTTGAATAGCGGTAATTGGGGAGATGCCCGATGCTACCGCCAGCCTAACATTGTGATCGATGCTTCCTTCATGAAGCAGGTCGTCAAGATGTTTATCATCTGTTACGAATAAACAGCGGCGGGAATTATGCTCATTGACGACGGGGATCAATTGACGTAAATCCTTGGCCACAGTGCCTTCGCGGATCATAACATACATACCCCGCTTGAGCCGTTCCTTAGCTTCTGCAGCGTTCGTACATTCGTGATCGGTTCGGATGCCGGCAGCCATGTACACATTTATATCATTTGCGGAAAGACCAGCTGCATGGCCATCAATTTTTTTCCCAAAGGCATTAGAAGTAGAAATCTTTTCGAGCATGTCCTTGTCACAGTTAAGAACTGCAGGAAAATTCATGACTTCAGCCAATCCTAGAACTTTTGGCTGCTGAAAAAAAGGTTTTAAATGTTCGGCTTTTAATACAGCACCGGAATGTTCGAACTCAGTCGCAGGGACACAGGAAGGGAGCATAAAGTAAAAGTCAAACGGCAGGTTTTCGGAAGCATCAAGCATATATTGGATTCCTTCGGTACCCAGAACGTTGGCAATTTCATGTGGATCTGTGATAATAGTCGTTACACCATGCAGGAGAAGAACTTTGGCAAATTCGGCAGGTGTGACGATGGATGACTCGATATGAACATGACCATCGATGAAGGCTGGAGTTAAATAAGCTCCATTTGCATCAATCACCTGTTTCCCCTCATATGTGCCAATGCCCGCAAAGTAACCATCTGCAATTGCAATGTCCCCTTCAATCATTTCCCCATTAAAAACATCAATAATTTTTGCGTTTTTAATAACTGTATCCGCTAGTTCTTTGCCGGACGCAACCGAAATTCTTCTTGCCAATTGTTGCCTTTCCATACGCACCATCCCCCCTGAACTCTATATCTGACATATATTCTTTCCATACTAGTATTCTGTTAGTGTACGTAATTATTACAAGGTGGGATAAAGTCCTTCCAAAAATAAGACGGACTGCAAAATTGAATATTTACGATTTAAATACTAGGTTATAACCGCTAGCTTTTTTTATGATACAATTTCCTTAAAAAAGGAGTCGGCCAACATGAATATCATTGACCTGCATTGTGATGCATTACTTAAGCTTTCGGAAGGTAAAGGTAAGCTGCACTTTGTCGATGCCCCGGAATTGGAGACAAACAAAGCTCGCCTGCAGCAAGGCAAAATCAAGGTACAGTGCTTTGCGATCTTTATCGAACCGGATATCCCATCCGACCAAAAGTTCCAGGCAGCGCTGGAGCAAGTTGATTATTTTTATAAGGAAGTCTTAGGGGAAAATCCCGATATGGTACATATAAAGAATTGGACTGATTTTGACCAGCTCAAAATCGGCCAGATTGGCGCGATGCTGACGCTTGAAGGTGTCGACGCAATTGGCAATGATCTTATGAAGTTGCGTACATTGTTCCGATTAGGTGTCCGTTCTGTCGGTCTTACCTGGAATAACGCCAATTTGGCGGCTGACGGTGCCGGCGAGCCGCGCGGAGCGGGGCTTACACTATTTGGTAAGGAAATCGTGCAATTAAACAATGAACATCAAGTCTTAACGGATGTTTCTCATTTGTGCGAAAAAGCATTCTGGGATGTTATAGAACTTGCAGATTACCCGATTGCGAGCCACTCCAATGCCAAATCCCTTTGTAATCATCCGCGTAATTTAACTGATGAGCAAGCTGCGGCAATGTTCCAAAAGGGCGGGCTGATCCATGTCGTCTATAATCCGCCATTTATTAATGAATCCGGGGATGCGCATATTAGTGACCTCATCAAGCATATTGACCATTTCTGCTCCCTTGGCGGGGTAAAGCTAATTGGCTTAGGGTCGGATTTTGATGGAATCTCCCAATTTATCATTGATTTAGAGAATGCTGGGAAATCGCAAAACCTGATCAATGAACTTTTAAAACATTACAGTGAAGAAGAGGTTAGGGGCTTTGCCTCACAAAACTTCCTTGACCACCGGCCGGGTGCAGCACGATGAAAATTCGCGAAATGGGTATGTCGATTGGAAAGATTGCGACGGGCGAAAAAAACTGCATAACTGACGTCCAGGGGGTAATGGTAGGGCACGTGACATTAGATTATCCTTTAAACGAAACAGGCACCGACTATGCTTGTACGGGAGTAACCGCCATTTTACCCCATAGTGGAAACATCTTTAAAGAAAAAGTGACGGCAGCAAGCTGTGTCCTGAATGGTTTCGGCAAAACAACCGGACTCGTACAGGTAAATGAATTGGGTGTTCTCGAATCGCCGATTATGTTAACAAACACCTTTGGAGTCCCGGCAGTGACTCAAGGCACGCTTGAATATATGCTGGAGGAAAATCCAGAAATTGGTGATACGACCGGAACCATCAATATTGTGGTTGGGGAATGCAATGACAGCCATTTAAACTCAATTCGTAAGTTTCCGGTTAAACCCGAGCATGCCATTGAAGCGATCAAAAAGGCCTCCAATCAGCAAGCTGAAGAAGGGGCCGTTGGTGCCGGAAAAGGGATGGTCTGTTTTGGTTACAAGGGAGGGATAGGCTCATCATCCCGAGTGGCATCAGGCTATACAGTGGGCTGCATGGTCCTCAGTAATTTTGGCAGAAAAGAAGATTTCCGCGGCTTTCAATATGAAACCAGAGGCGGGCTTTCAGAAACTGCTGACGGTTCCATTATTATCGTTTTAGCGACTGATGCCCCGTTGAGCGACCGGCAGCTAAAACGCGTGGCCAAGCGTTGCGGAATTGGTCTTGGGCGGACAGGTAGTCATTTCAGTCACGGGAGCGGCGATATTGTGATTGCCTTTTCAAACGCTCATAAAATTCCTCATTTTTCAGATGAGACGGCTGAAACACGGACACAGCTTCGCGAAGACCATCCCATTATGAATCAGCTATTTGCCGCAGCAGCTGAAGCGGCGGAGGAAGCGATTCTTAATTCCTTGACCCAGGCCGTTACCACACATGGACGGGAAGGCCATGTTGTCGAAGCTATTTGTTTAAGGAAAGAAGGAAATTAAATGTACCTTTCAATAAAAGAAACAGCAGAGTTTTTATCCACATCAGAAGCTGACGTTAAAAAGCTCATTCAGCAGAAAAAAATCCGCGCTCTTTTTGACGGCAGTGATTACTTAATCAACAAAGAACAATTTAACACCCATCTAAAACAAATGGAAAAATACAAACAGCTTGTAGAGGAAATCTTGAGTGAACCCATACCTGAAGACTTGGACGTAAAGGATGAGGATTAATGGCAAATATTTTTTTAAAGCGAGTATATGAGCCTTACGATGAATCGGATGGGTGCAGGGTTTTGGTGGATAGGCTTTGGCCAAGGGGGATTTCGAAGGATACGGCAAGGCTAGATCATTGGTATAAAGAGATCGCGCCAAGCCCAGATCTTAGAAAGTGGTTTTGCCACAAACCGGAGCTGTTTGACGATTTTCGCAGCCGGTATATTCAAGAACTCCGTACTGATGAGGAGAAGCTTCGATTAACTAGTCAAATATTTGAGATGGCAGCTTCTCAAAACGTAACGCTTTTATATGGCGCGAAGGACACGGTCTATAACCATGCGGTGGTTTTGTATGAGGAGTTAATGGAGAGAGGGGACATCGGGTGAAAAAAATATTTTTCACAGCACTGTTGTTAGTGTTAGTCCTATCCGGATGTTCTTCCAATAATCAAGCCAATAAAACGGATAAGAAAGATGCTAAAGTGGAATTAACCATTTCCGCTGCCGCAAGTCTGCAAGATTCCTTGAATGATATTAAAGCAAGCTTTGAAAAAGCCAATCCCAATGTACAAATAAATTATAACTTTGGTGCTTCTGGAGCGCTGCAGCAGCAAATTTCTCAAGGAGCGCCTGTAGATTTGTTCTTTTCCGCTGCAGAGGATAAATTCAATTTATTGGTCCAAAAAGGCGATATTGAAAAGAAAAACAGCATTAATCTTGTGGGAAATGACCTGGTGCTAGTTGTTCCGAAGGACAATAGGAAAGGTATTAATAATTTTAAAGATGTTTCGCTCGCGGAAAACATTTCGGTTGGTACCCCGGAATCGGTGCCTGCCGGAAAATATGCGCAGGAAACATTCGAAGCATTGAATATTTGGAATTTCCTTCAAGGTAAAGTGGTCTACGCAAAAGACGTCCGCCAAGTCCTTACCTATGTTGAAACCGGTAATGTGGATGCGGGAGTTGTCTATAAAACCGATGCCTTAACCTCCAAAAAGGTTAAAATAGCAGCAACGGCAGAGGACAACACCCACACTCCCATTATCTATCCGGTAGGTGTTGTAAAAGAAACGGCACATCCAAAAGAAGCCAAGTTGTTTCTCGAATACCTTCAAAATCAAACATCGATGGATATTTTTAAAAAATACGGATTTAAAAACATACATTAAGCATGAAAAAAGCCTGGAACTATTTTTTTAAAGGGTACTGTTAAGAGGTGCACGAAGGCATTTGGCATATTAATTGGCATGCGAATTGACGCATGCCTTTTTTGTTGTCGTATCAAGGATTTGAAGGGCGATTAAAGAAGAATTGACAGATAATAAATTAGTTAAATATCAAGTGACAATACTTTTGTTCAACGAAAAATTAGGGTCAAATTAAATGCCATTTACCAAAACCGGTTCCAATATGGATTCTTGGCTACCGAAATGAAGGAAACTCAGTGAGTTGGGTCGCCAATAGGGGTTCTTGGCTACCGAAATAAAGGAAACCCAGTGAGTTGGGTCGCCAATAG
>NZ_JBLVQN010000030.1:0-77227 GCF_058323225.1 Neobacillus sp. PVCKKU3 | reverse complement strand
TCCCCCAATTCCTATTTATAAAATATGGATCAAATGTATCAAATTTAAAGGTTGTTACATATTCCTTTGTCAGAAAATCTTACATGTTTTTTCTATTACGACTAGTTGGGACTCCTTACCTAAACAGAAAAAGAGCTGCCTCAGCAGCTCTATATGACTTTATAGACTGTTGAATTTGAGATCCGCCATCCGGTGCCGGTGCTAAGCAACGCTATGTAATATGAAAAACAGCAAGATCCCACCTATAAAAAACAGGGGTGTACTTTTAAATGTCCCTCGATTTATTAAAGGCAAAACAACAGCCCCGCTAAGATACAGAAAAATCCCTGCTGTTACGGATAAGCCCATCGCGACAATCGTTTCTTGAAAGTCCTTCATTTCCGATAGCAAAACCGCAATTCCTGCTCCGAGCCAAGTAAAAAGCCCCTGAATGACAAGATAGATGGCTGTTTTTTTGCGGCCATTTAAAAAGGCGAGCATAACCGAAGTATAGGAAAGCCCTTCCGGTATTTTATGGATCACCAGTGCAATCGTAACAAAAACACCTAATTCAAAAGAAGAGGCATAGCTAATTCCAATCGATAATCCCTCAAAAAAATTATGGAGCAGCATTCCAATTGTTAATCCCGTTGCCCCAGACTTCCCACTGTTTTCTACCCCATTTTTCCCACGAAAAGTTCCTGGCAGAAAAATAAAATACATAATCAGGAACCCAAGCATCACGAACAAACTGCTGTCATGATAGTCTTCTAGCGCATGAGGAATTAAATGTAAAAGAGCAATCGATAATAACAGGCCCGCGCTAAGAGCAACCAACGACAATAAAGTTCTTTCCGGCCAATTTTTCCGAATTAAAACGAGAAATCCGCCAAGAATATAGGCAAGAGATGAGATTAAAACAACGAGGAACACAGTCACGGTCAAGATAATCCTCCCCTTTTTTGTTTATTCCCCATTATGTATTCACCGTCTTGAAAAAAGATTACCAATAAAAAATGAGGTGCCCTCAAAGAACACCTCATTTTTTCCCTCTTAATAAAAGCTAGCACCGACAATAATTAAAAGAATGAACAATACAACAATTAAAACAAATGGGCTAAAGCCGCCATAACCGAAACCGTAGCCATAACCACCGCAACCGCACCAGCCGCACATAATTAAGTCACTTCTCTAATTGGTTTAATTATTCTTATGCAGCCGTGATGATAAACGTAAATGCGAATATAATAGCCTTTTAAAAATGGATGTATGTCCTGCTTGGTTTACAATTGCTTATTTCTTCAAAAATGGCGGACTGATCATAGTTTCCCTTTCCCGCACACGTTTCACGGACAGGAAGACCATCAGGAAAATAGCGATTAACATATAGGCGCTGCCGCCAATTAACCCCAAGGTTCGCGGTGTCAGGTATTCTAAAACGGCCCCAGATAAAAGCATCGAAACACCCAATAATGGATTGCCAATGGATGCCAATAACCCAAACATAGTTCCCTGGTGTTTCTCAGGAATTTCCTTCATCAGAACCGTATCAAAACAGGCATTCCCAATACCGGACATAAACGCGGCCCCGCAAAACACGAGAAACGCTGCAGCTATGTAGTGGGTTTGGCTCAATACTACTAGGAAAGCCCCCTCGAGCATGAGACTGGCCAACCCAATCCCAAGGATATTTTTTCGTAGACGGTTGGCGACAGAAAAGCTTAACGTTAAACCAATCCCCAACGCCCCATAAAACAGCCCTACACCTACATCACCCAAATGGTACTCCTGTATGGCATACACGGTAATCAGGACATTATCAATGCCGTTCATGGACGCAATGACCACTTCACAGAAAAGAAGAATTTGGACCGGGACGGACAATATGATTACCTTTTTTAAGGTTGGAATCAGCTTTTCCTTTTGCTGCGGCTTTTCATCCTGAGAGGAGTTTTTTTCAGGAAATGTGATCAAAGAAATAATAATTGCTGCACCTAAAAAGGAGGCAGCATTAATTAAAAATGTTAACCCCGCTCCAAATAAGTAGGATACAATCCCCCCTGAAAAAGCGCCAACAATTAGTACAATCCCAACCAATACTTGTTCCAGACTATTTATTTTTATCAAATGCTCTTTGTTAACAAGATGCGGTATCGCCGATTTTCTCGCTGGTGCATAAACAGCCTCGCCAACCGCTAACATGAAGGTACCAACATAAACAATCCAAAGATCCTCTTTCCCATGAACCCATAGAAACGACAAGGCAAACACGATGCGGATGAGGTCAGTTGCCACTAAAATGGTTTTTCTTGAAAAACGGTCTGCCAGCCTTCCCCCGATTGGGGCGAAAATAACAAAGGGCAATAGCCGAATCGCTAGCGTCTTGCCGACTGCAAAGCCTGCCCCTGTTAACTCGATTGCAAGCGCTAATACAGCAACGGAACTGAAGCGGTCGCCGATTCCATTTACGACACCGGCGAGAAATAATCTCCGGTATTGTTTTTCCTTTTTTATAAAGGAAAGAGCCATCCTCTTCTTCTCCTTTCACCCTTATCTAATTTCACACCTATCTAATTAGTTTTGCAAAAAAATTTACTTCAGCCACCACAGTTCAACCGGATTTAACTCATATTGATTATTTTCACGGTACATAAATTGGCACATAATAAGTTCGCGACGTAACGTAGCGTAATCCTCATGATACTGCTTTAAATATTCGTTAATTTCCTTTTCTTGATAAACTTTACCCAGTTCCAGCCCTTTGATCATATGCTCAAGCACAACAAGCTTTTTCTTTCGCTGCGCAGGGTAGGTTTTCAGTTTTCCTTCTTTGGTGAAGAAGTTTTTAATGATTGCTTCCCTATCCTCCGCTGTCACCGACATTTCCATTTCTGCTCCGCCTCCCGTTCCAACATTCAAAATAGCCTTAGCACTCAGCTCTAATATTTTTGTGTTAAGAGAAAAATAAATGGTGTTTTTATCACGCCGCTCTTTTATCAGCCCCACCTCTCTAAGTTTGGCCATATGGTGGGTTATCGTTGGCGGTTTAAGCCCCAGCTTACCGGCAATCGCCTGCCCGTGCAACGGCCCCTGTTGAAGCAATGCTACAATCTTGATCCTGGTAAGGTCACCAAGGGCTTTATGAAATTCCACGATTTTGTTTAATTGCATGTTTAAATTCACCTACTTTAATGATTATCTAATTAGATATTATTCGAATTTGGTTTCGATTGCAATAGTCTAGTGGAATTTTTTTCAAGAATAAAATCAATAAAAAAACCCACGACTGGGGTGTGGGTTTTTTAAACTTTATGATTAATGTCTGCATTTCGGACAAGGCTGCCAGTGTTCCTTCACAGTTCCGCATGAAGCGCATTTATCGGTGCCCTGTTGACTCTTTTTGATTTTCCATTGATCGTAGGTTAAATGTCCTGCACTGTCGTCGTTTAAATACTTGATATAGTCATTACCATAAATATACATCAAAGGTATCACCTCCATTGCTCAATACCAATGTATGCGCTTACATATATGAAAAACACTAAAATAGCAGAATTAAATGAAAACTCGCAGATTGGCGAGTCCGATAGGACGGTTCATGAGGCGTAGTTGAATTTATGCGTTAGGAAGTTATAAATTTGTGAAAATTTATAACTTCCTATTAGCTAAAAAAAACTATCTTTCTATGTATTTTTACAAAAAAGATAGTTTTTCTGGATAGTCTTTTTTATTATTTTTTAACAGGTGTACACACAGCAAATAAATTTTCAGACGGGTCAGTCACATTGATTTCAACAATCTTAAATCCGCCATTTCCTAGATCTTTGCCCTCGTTCTTGATTGGTGTTAATACTTGATTGTTATTCATCGTCCTTACTTCCTTCCTACGTAATTTCTCACACAGAAGCTAATATATGACTATTGTTAAAAAATGTGCATATTTTTTTGTAAAATTTGTCTATTCCTAACAGGAGTTTTCACTTGAGATTATGGTATTATTTTCTAAAGAATAGGGGGTCATAAAGGAGGTAGCTTGAATGGTTGAATCTAGGAAAATAGCTGAAATTAGGGAAACCCTCACTAAGCGTGTGATATCCCTCCCTGATCGTTCGTCTGTACCGGTTTTAGGTCAGGGAACTTGGAATATGGGCGAAAATAGCCGTGCAAAAGAGCAGGAAGTGAAAGCCCTTCAGCTTGGGATTGAACTCGGAATGACGTTAATTGATACAGCGGAAATGTACGGAAATGGCGGTGCAGAGCAAGTTGTTGGTGAAGCGATAAAAGGACTCAGAGATAGAGTGTTTCTGGTCTCCAAGGTCTATCCCCATAACTCTGGAAAAAATAAAATCACCGAAGCCTGTGAAAACAGTTTAAAACGGCTTCAAACAGATCATTTGGATTTGTACCTTTTACATTGGCGGGGCCAGATTCCACTTGAGGAAACCATCGAAGGGATGGAGAAACTTAAAATAGAAGGAAAAATTCTGCGCTGGGGTGTTTCCAACTTTGACACAGAAGATATGGATGATTTAGTTGCCTCCGCAAACGGGACAAATTGTATCACCAATCAGGTACTATACCACCTAGGGTCACGAGGGATTGAATTTGATTTGCTGCCGTGGCAAAAGCAGCATCAAATGCCCATAATGGCCTATAGCCCAATCGCCCAGGGAGGTTCCTTAAGAAGACAGCTGCTGCGTGATTCTACCATTCTGGATATTGCCCGCAGTCACAATGTGCAGCCCTTGCAGATTGTGCTAGCCTGGTGTATCCGTTCCAATCAGGTGATTGCCATTCCAAAAGCAGTCCAACCGGAACACGTCATGCAAAATGCGGCGGCTGCTTGCATTAAACTAACAACAGAGGAATTAGCTAGACTTGACGAGGTTTTCCCCGCTCCCGCCAGAAAAGTTCCTCTTGATATTATTTAAAAACGTAAAATGCCAGGCAGCTTTCCTTTTTCGGATGCCGACTGGCATTTTTTCTATTATTTATGATGTCTGAACCGTGCCTCTGCCAAAACCATCTTTCTACTAAATGGTTTTATATTTAATTTCTCCCTTAGTGTTGACACCATCACAGAGCTGATCAGCCAAAAAAGCAGACCGAGCAGCATGCTTAGCGGCCAATTATGGGTCAGTTTTAAGAACAGCCAGACGGTCGCTGCACAAATAATGCCGCCAATCATGCCATAAACAGAACCGCCTGCAATTTTCGCTGCGTTCTTCGTTCCGGAAGTAACCCCTACCATTAAAACGGCCGTAATCATCACAGCCGGAAATGCGGCGAATATTCCCCCTAGGATTTCCCATGGTGAAACCACAATTATTAAATAGCTGGCCATAACGGCGGCCCCGCCAAGTAGAAAACGTAAAAGTAAATCTTTTGTCATTGTTAACACCCTTTCCTAATTGACCGTGATGGCAACCACTATAATAGAAACTGCCAGCCAGCAGCCTAACGCCTCGATGAGTCCTTTTTTCCATCCGTGTTTCTTTAATAGAAGTACAGCCATAATGGCCACGAGTATATTAATTCCCATCCCAACCATGGCTCCTTTTGAGAGCATAATGGATTGGGAAACAAGAGCCTCGCCTTTCAAATCCAGCCCCGCTGTCAGTAATGCCGCTAAAAATACGGCTGGAAAAGCAGCGAATATTCCGCCTGCCTTTTCGCCCAATTTCCTCGCCACAATCGTTGAAGCGACAACTGCCACTCCCCCTAAAATAAATCTTATGAGTAACGCACTAACGGAAAGTCCACCCATTCTTATCACCTGTCCATAATACATATATTTGTGAATGTTTTCACATAATAACTCGATATGTTTATTTTACTCCTTTTTATCCTCAGCTCATGTGAACATTTCATTAACATTTTTGAAGCGCTATCAAGTTCTAAATAGGTACCAAAAGCCAAACGACCGAATGCTTGAAAAATTCGGTCGCTCAAAATACGGGGTTTAGTTTACATAATATAATTAAATATGTTATAGCCATTCATCCGGAACCGAACTATTATCAGCGATTGCAAAGGCTGCTTCTGTTATGGCCGCCGCTAACGTATTGCCCGTTTCGCATGCATCATTAAAACAAGCTTGGCAGGCACCGTCTGTTTTATATGTAAACCCCAACTCTTTCAATTTTTCAACGATTAGCATCGCGTGCTCCAGGTTTTGGTCGGGTTGAAACTCGTCAACAGGTATGAAAATTCCCTTTTCAAAATCATACCAGCGATCCCATCTATTTAACTTCCAGCCTAATATTCTGCGCGCAATTATTTCAGTTTTGTTCATAGCCACATTACTCCCTATCCTCAATAGACTTTCCTATTTTACCATTTTCATATTCAGAAGCCTGTATCAATTTTCACACATACTAAATTGATTTTGACAATTTATTAACTGTCCTAAAGGCCTTAATATACTGCAAGCGAATATACGTATTTATCACTACCCGAGTTACACTGACATACTTTATTTATGAAAAGTTTTTAAAAACAACTATATGAACTCAAAAATAAATCTGAATGGAGAAAGGGATGGAAGTATGGAGATGAAAGGTCAGCACCTCATCGTGGATGCCTACGATTGTCGGGCGGAGCTCTTAAATAACGCTGATGAATTAAAAACCTTGATGCTTGATACTCTCCGTGAGCTGGAATTGGATATTCTGCTGGCTTGCTTCCATTCCTTTTCACCTCAGGGAGTAACGGGAATCATTGCGATTTCGACCTCCCATTTTTCCATTCATACCTGGCCCGAATATGGGTATGCTGCCTTTGATTTATATACCTGCTCCCCTCAGGATGCCTGGCCTGTTTTAAAAAAATTTCTTGGAAAAATCGGTGCCGGGCGGGCCACCGCTATTGAAATTGAAAGAGGGATGGAAAGGCAGATTTCTCCTCTATATTCAAAAAAGCTACATCCGATGCTCTCAGCCAGCAGGCGCCCGGGAAATACATGGGACATGAAAATTCTTAAGGAAATCAAGAATGGCGGGCACCACATCCTCTATCAAGGGGCGAGTGAGCTCAATGACATTTTGCTTGTCATGGCAAAGGACCTGAGATTGTATCTGAATGAAGAATTCCAGTTTTCTTCGCTGGATGAAAGACATTACCACGAAGCATTGGTCCTACCAGCAATGGAACTCGCAAAATCAAGGAAACGGGTGCTAATTTTAGGCGGTGGGGATGGCCTTGCTGTTAGGGAGGTCATCAAATATCATGATGTTGTTCACATCGACCTTGTTGAAATTGACCCGATGATTATTAAGCTGGCGGCAAATGAACCGGCATTTGTTGATGTGAATGAGGGTTCGTTAAAGGATAACCGCCTACAGGTCCATATTATGGATGCGAAGAAATATTTAATGGGAGGAATGAAAAGATATGATGTCATCATTATGGATTTTCCGGACCCGGTTGACCCAGATACCAGCTTATTGTATACGAAGGAACTGTTTGACCAAGTTGGCCGGCACTTAAACACTGATGGAGTCGTCGTCTGCCAGTCAACTTCCCCAAAGGACAACCCCCGGGTCTATTGGAGTATTGCTAAAACACTGCAGGCTTCGGGCTTTAAAACGGAAGCATTTTATTCATTGGTGCCATCCTTTGGAATGTGGGGGTTTCACCTGGCGAGCCGCGGCAATTTCTTGAAAAAATGGCCGCAAATCTCGGTTCCACATGAAGCCATTGAAACAAACACGGAACCGTTGTTTCACTTGCCCCCTAAGTTCCAGCCCCCCAATACCGGATTGATTATTAACAGCAAAAATAACCTTAAGTTGCATGAACTTTATCAGCAAGAAATGGGGAATATTTAGTGCTGGGAATAAAAAAATGCGATTGACATCATCTGCAATCGCATTTCTTATTTTTGGCTGCAAACGAACGATCATTCTTTGAACGGAATAGGTCATTACCGATTGGCACTCGTCAGTATTCCTCAAACATCTTTATGGCTGTGTCGGCTGAGTTGGTTCATACGCAATCCGCCATTTTTTATTGGCGATTTCTTTAAGGCCTCTGCGAATCATTAAGAAAACGACAACCCATGAAGAAACCATAAGAAAGATATGTCCGAATGGGGACATGCCTTTAATCGGTGTATCCCATAAAGCGTGCATCGCTACGACCAGAAGGAAAACAAATAAAAAGTACGGCTTAACCAATAGTGAAAAATTGAATTTTTGATCACCTTGTGCTTTGCAGAAAGCCCCACCTGTCAATGCAGCCCAGGCCACATGCCCGCCGGGAGCTAAAACACTGCGCCAGAGGATCGTCGTATAAAGGTGTTCGAAACTCCCTCCTGTTAACAGGCTTCTTAACGCATAGCCTGCTGTTTCAAACGCGGCAAAGCCTGCTCCCACTGCTGCCCCCACCAAAAGCCCATTTAGCATGTACCTGTATTTGTGGTTTCGAACAAACCAGATAACAGTCATCACTTTGGCCACTTCCTCCACAATACCAATTGTGATGGGGTTGATGTTGTTTTTTACAAGATTAAAAAAAACTAGTGCAACCAGCATCGAGAGGATGCCGCCAATCAAGACCACATAAATGACCCTATAAAAAGCAATATTTTGCGGTGCATTCATTTCCCAGAAGAACATCAGCGTTGTAATAGGGACCGCAAAAGCACCAATAATGATGAGACCCGGTAAAAAGTTAAAATTATGGAACACGGTGACTCCTATGTGCATGCCTAAAAATGCAAGCAGGGCAATCAAAAATACTCTTGCAAAAAGCCAAGGCTTTGGCCATGTTTCCTTTACTTCTTCAATCTTCGGTGTTGTGATTGCTGTACCGACAATGAATAGCCTATCCGCCTCCAGCGTGCTATGCTTTCGAAACACCCTTGAAAAAATGTTTTGAAATTTAGGTTCTACCGAACGCAGCTGCTTCGGCATCGCATCCACGTAAGAGGCAAACTCGTAAAATAAACTGTCTGGATCCGGGTCCGTATTTCCACCCAGTTTAAAGTTTTTTCCGCAGTTGAGGCAGTACCTGACCCCCTCCGGATTCGAATATACGCAGTCCGGGCAATTCAATTAGCATCCCCCTCTTGATAAAATGACTGAAATTGGATATTTAACTTGTTTTTACTATGCCCGTTAACTGCATACAAAATTATTTTTTTATAAATGAAGATTATTTATCTAAACTCTTTTCCAAACCCGTAACACGTAACCGCCGCAGCCACACTGATCGATAAACTTCACATCAATTTCCGCACCGAACCTAGAAAACAATTCCTCTGTTAAATACTCATCAGGATTCCCAAAGCCGGCAGGCGTGACGACATTAACATAAAATCCTTTCACTGTCTGTTTTACAGCATCAATCGCATCTGCAATAACCAATTCCTTATCGTTTTCATATTCCTCATGCTCTAATGAGATTGACCAATTCTTTTCCATTACAATCACCTCTTCCTTTTATTTTAAAATGAACTACGCCGGCAAGTGGTGATTTTCATCACGAATCATTTTCAACTAAAAAAGGGCACTTTTTGCAGTGCCCTTTTTTAGTTATTTTTTTGTTTTTTCTAAAGCTTGTAACGCTACCTTTTCAAGTCCAGTTTGGGCAAATTCCACATCCGTTTTCGGCATTGCAGGATTATACTGTTTTTGCTTGTTCTTCTTTTTAGACATTTTTTCATCATCCTTTTCAATTCACATAGTCATACTAAAAAGAATGCCTGTCCGGCACTTCCTTCTTATTTTGCGTTCTTTCATGAAGGCTATGCCATTTAGGTTTCGCACTCATAAGCGGTATTTTTGATTCCCTATTTGCAAACTGTTATAGTTTTAGTACAATATGAAAAATTGGAGGTATATCATGTTAATTGAAATGTGGACTGACTTCGCTTGACCATTTTGCTATATTGGCAAAAAGCGTCTGGAAGACGCTATTCAGAAGGTAAATTTCCCTGTCGAGGTTGTATACCGCTGCTTTGAACTCGATCCAACATCGAAGCGGGATGTAAACTATAATATTTACGAAGCTTTATCGAAAAAATATGGCATGAGCTTGGAGCAAGCCAAAGCCAACAGCCGTAACCTAGAAAAAATGGCTGCTGAAGTTGGATTAGAGTTTAACTTTGACACACAAATTCTAACCAACACTTTTGATGCTCACAGGTTAGTGATGTTCGCCAACAAACAGGGCCTCATGCATGAAATGACCGACCGCATCCTGCGTGCTTATTTTACAGAGGGAAAACATATCGGGGATCATACTACACTCGTTAAGCTGGCGGAGGAAGTTGGCTTAAACGGCGAATCTGTTAAAGAAATGCTATCCAGCACTGACATGAGCGGGGAAGTCCGCGAAGACGAAGGTCTCGCTGCACAATACGGCATCCGAAGCATCCCATTTTTCATTTTAAACAAAAAATACTCGCTTACTGGGGCCCAGCCTACTGAAACATTTATCCAAGCTTTGAATCAGATTAAAGCTGAGGAATCAGCCATAACGAATTTGGGTGACCAGAACGACGGTTTAAGCTGTGACGAGAACGGGTGCGAAATTCCTAAAAAATAGATCCATGAAAAATTAAGGTCCGAAGCCATTTTGGTTTCGGACCTTAGTTTTTTCCAACATTCAACAAATGTAATGGAAGATTCCATCTTCATTTAATCATTAAAATCCGAAGCATCATTGTAATCATAACGGAATCCATCTTTTTGAGCGGACTTGTTTTCTGTTAAATTGCTGATGGCGTTACTTGCGGCGTCTACTGTTTTCATAGCTGCATTCTCGGTTGCTTCTAAAGCATTATGCACTGTTTCAAATGCGGACCCTGCCGTATTTTTAATACTTTGGGAAATGCTATTGTCATTTTGTTGATTATTCCTTTGATTTGCCAATCTAATCACCTCCTAAACAAACTTAGGATATGTTAGGAAGGTGTTATTATTCAGTCTTTATAAGTTCAGATCTTATCAGAATTTCCCCTCATTCTTGCATCCAATAATTTAAAAGCATCGGTTAATTTTTCGCGAGGAAGTTTCTCGTACAAATCCCCGACACTGACTTCAAAATAACTAGTCGTCTCCGTCACGTCTCGCACATAGCTTGATAACCCAATT
This sequence comes from Neobacillus sp. PVCKKU3, assembly GCF_058323225.1. Lineage (NCBI taxonomy): Bacteria > Bacillati > Bacillota > Bacilli > Caryophanales > Bacillaceae > Neobacillus > Neobacillus sp. PVCKKU3. The sequence goes on along the minus strand of NZ_JBLVQN010000030.1, from coordinate 66,149 downwards.
CCGGCTTCCCGACAGATTTCCGTTAAAATCCGCTCCATCTCTTCTTTCGGGGCATCGAAATGAACATGAAACATATTGGAAACAGGCACTTCCGGCTTAGTGGAGACGCCATAACACTGATTATAAAATCCAGCGAGCTTTTTTGCTTCCTCATAATACTGCTGCATTTTCCCAATCCGTTTTTCAAAATAATAATCGGCACTCAGATAATACGGATAAAGACTGATTAGATCCCCGCCATGGCGTCTTTTCCACACCTTGGATTTCTCAATAAAGTCATTATCACCTGCCAGAACCGCACCAGCAATCCCGCCAATTCCTTTGTAAAACGAAATGTACACACTGTCGAACAAGCTGCAAATTTCCGCAGCGGTTTTTTTATAATAAGGAAGAACTTCAAAAAGACGAGCCCCATCTAAATGCAGGATGATCCCCTTCTCCCTGCAATAAGCTGCAATCGTCTCAAGCGTTTGATAGTCCGGAAGCTGTCCGCCAATTTCCCGCTGCGGCAATTCCAAAAGTACACAAGCGACATCTTCCTTCATACCCGCCACATCTTCGAAATCGATAACTCTATTTTTATCGGCCAACAAAACTGATTCAATCTGATGCAGTTCCTTTAATCCATCCTCCTCATGAACCTCTAAATGGCACAACGGATGGTAGGCGACCTTTTTCAAGCCTTTTTCATCACACCAAATTCGCATCGCAATCTGCTGCGCCATTGTCCCGCTTGGAAAAAATACCGCAGCCTCTTTTCCCAAAACAGACGCCATTTTTCCCTCGAAGTCCTCGATCAATTTCCCCTTCCCATACATTTCACTATCATGCTGTCCATTAAAGTTTTCAAAGGCTTCCTTCAAAACTTGGATTTTTCTAGGACCATGGCCGTTCACTTGAAATGGAGTTTCTTTATATACATCCTGCAATCTATTCATATTTCCTGCTCCCTTTTTCATACTAAAGATTCAATTTCATTATACAATTATCTACGAACCCAAACTCTTTTTTTCTTTGACAAAAATAAACTGCTCAGAACCAGGGTTACCAACAGTTCGAGTCGATGTTTGAACTAATTTCGGCATTCGTTTCAATTGCGGTAATCCGGCCATTTTTTCTTCAAGTTCCTTTTTTATCATATTCACAACCTGGATGACCAAGAAAAATGACACGATTGTTGCGGTTATCGTCCATGGGGCCCTGATAAAATCATATAAATTTTGTCCGATTAGGCCCGCCCATTCATTAGACAAGGAAGCAGGCTTCGGCGGCTCATCATAGCCCACGATGCCACCGACTGTCGGCCCTCCAAGGAAAAAGCCGAATATTCCCAAATGCATGGTGATCTGCAGGGTCGTTAATAGTTGTTGAACTGTAAATAAAATGCCGTAAGAGCGAAAAAAGGGGAGTAAATGCCTTTTAATAATATGAAACTTGCCAGCTCCCATCAGGAAGGAGGTGGTGATAAATGACTTGTTCAGTAATTCCTCCGTTAATTCCTCCGTATAAACGATCACTGATGGAATGCCAATCAATACCAGCATCAGAATTTGATAGACAACGACTGTGGAAATCGGCCTTTCTTCATGGAACATGACGGGCAACATCAATATGATTCCTAAAAAAGTAGCCGGAACAAAACGAAATACCGTAAAAAAGTCATTGACGTATTTCTTTAGCCACGGTGCCCAAAGGGATATAAATACGCCCACCAAGCCGCCGATGATCACTCTAAGGAATGCCACAACAATGGCTAAGATTAAGCTGAATTTTGCCCCATAAAGCAATAGCAGCAGCATATCCTGTCCATTGCGGTCTGTTCCGAAAATATGCTCGGAAGACGGAGGAAACGGAGCGCGGCCGATGACCTTTCCCGCTTCGTTGGTAATCAGGACTTTTTTATCATAATCCAGCGGACCATACAGCGGGTATAGTAAGCTTGCGATGAGGAGGAGAAGTAGAATCGCCGAGCCGATAGCAGTTTTTCGATAGCTCCTCATATGCTTGCACTCTCCTTTCGATTCACAGCTTTGATGGCGATTAAACTGAGAAATTCCATCACTAACAGCGGCAAGATAAATAACAGCAGACAAATGACCAGGCCAAGGAAACCGCCGCCCCTTATCGTAACCAACTGAAGAACTTTGGTTAAGCCGGGCAGATTAAACATAAATTCGATTAAAAATATATTGGAAAGAATGATCCAGATACTCGTTCTTAGCTGCATAATAAATAACGAAAAAATGTTACGAAGCATATGTACGATAAGAATTCTTAATGGACTAAGCCCTTTCGCCCTGCTGTATTGAACATAGTCCTTAACCTCTTCTTCCTCGAGCACCTTAATAAGAAATTGGCTTAGCAGCATCGCGGGTAGAAAGGAAACCGTTACGACCGGGACAACATAAGGCTTTGCCCCGAACACTCCGTAAAGCTGCAAAAACTTTAGGCCTGTCTCTCGATAAAGCACAATCACGAAGAATTGAATCAAAAAAATGACCATTAAATCAGGAACACCTTCAAAAAAGTTGAATCCTTGCTTTAGTACTCTACTGATTTTATTAGGCATAAGTTGGACAAGCATGGCCGCAAGCATTCCAGTGCCTATTACGGTCAATAGAGAATAACAGAAAATAGTCATCGTATAGCGATAGCTTTCAGTGAGATTTTGTTCATCAAACAGGGAAATGTAACTGGTGTCATCAATTCTTGTTAATTGTTGCAGGTTTCCCTTTACACTGTTCCAAAACGGTTCCAGGTTGAAAGTTAATGTTTCACCAATGCCCAGTAATGCCGGCAGATTGAAGACAAATATAAATCCAGCCACCATCAAAAGCAGCCTAAATGGTAACTCTAACCACCTTCTCACTACATCACCTCTTTTTTCTATGAAAATAAAACTCCAAAATAATTAGACGAAAATAAAGGTAGATTAGTTTACAAAATTTTGAAACTTTTTTAAAAAATACAAAAAAATGCTGGGAGTTTGCTTCTCCCAGCTCGTTGTAATAAATCTATTTTATATTTCTTATACAGACTGTCTTTTGTTAATCAAGGCTTTCGAAATTCCGACAATGCATGGTTCGCCGGTTTGTTTGACGACCGACTGTTTGACTGTGACGACACCGGTGCCATTCCCTTTATCCTGGAGATCGATGACTTCCAGTTCGACATGGATGGTATCGTGAATAAAGACAGGCTGGATAAAGCGCAGTTTATCAATGCCGTAATTTGCTACCACGATTTTCGGATCCATCTTTGTTAAACCCACCGCAAACGACAGCACCAGCATTCCATGGGCAATTCTTTGCTTAAAAATGGTATTTTTTGCATATTCAATATCCGTATGGAGCGGATAATAGTCTCCTGTCAGAGCAGAAAACATGACAAGATCTGTTTCCGTAATCGTCCTCCCACGTGACTCCCACTTTTCACCTATTTCAAAATGATCAAAGTATTTATCGTACACCTATATCACCCTTTCGAATTGTTTTGCCTTAAGACGGTTTTTAATATTTTCCCGGTTGCATTGCGTGGCAGTGCCTCGACAATTTCCAACTGCTTTGGCATTTTAAAGCGGGCGATTTTTCCAACAAGAAATTTCTCCAAATCAGCCACTGTTATTGTTTGACTGTTATCCTTCAAAGCAACCACGGCTTTAATCGATTCACCCCATTTTCCATCCGGATAGCCGATAATCGCAGCCTCGCGGATATTTGGATGCCGGTATAGAACCTGCTCGATTTCAATCGGATAGACGTTCTCCCCGCCGGTAATGATCATGTCCTTCTTGCGGTCAACAATATAAATAAACCCATCCTCATCAAATTTGGCTAAGTCACCTGTGTAGAACCAGCCGTTTTGAATCGCCTCTTTTGTTTCTTTCGGCTTATTCCAATAGCCAACCATCACATTCGGACCATTCACAATCAGCTCTCCCACCTCGCCAGGCCGCACATCACGGTCAAGCGGGTCGACTATGCGGACTGTGGTGTGCATTGGCTCTTTCCCGACCGAGCCATTCTTGCGGATAGTATTTTCTTTATCAAGGATGCTGACAAACGGAGCCGTTTCCGTCAGCCCAAATCCCTCATAAAACGGAATTCCTCGTTTTTGGAAAAATTCAATCACTGTAATCGGACAAGGTGCCCCACCTGATACGGCGAATTGAAGCGAAGAAATATCGTAGGCCTCAAAATTAGGAACACTCATTAACGCCTGCCACATCGCCGGGACTAGGAATAAGGTGGTTACCTGTTCATCGTTGATTTTTTGTAAAATTCTCACTGGGTCAAAACCATCTATCAAAATGTTTGCCCCGCCCTTATAAATTAGCGGCAACGTAAACACGCTCATTCCGCCAATATGGAACAGCGGCGCCGCGGCAAGCGTCGTATCAGAATAATCAACAGGGGTGTTGTGGATGAAGTTAATGGCATTCCATTGGGTATTACCGTGGCTTAACATTGCCCCTTTCGGCCTGCCGGTTGTACCGGATGTGTACATCATTAAATGGATGTCATCGTTCCCAATCTCAAAGCCCGGCTCATCCGGTGACGCTTCCTCCAGCAACTTTTCATAAAGCAAATCATCATCATGCGGTTGGTTCCCGACGTGGATGTATTCAAGCAAACTGGATTTCATCGTTCGCAACTGATCTACCAGCGGCCTCATCCGGCTGTCATAAATAAAATGATAGGCCCTTGAATCATTGACAATATAATGGACTTCTTCGGCACTTAAACGGAAGTTGATGGGCACAAAGATTGCGCCAATTTTCGCGCAGGCAAACACTGCTTCGAGCATTTCATTCGTGTTAAGAAGCAGCGCATCGACCCGGTCACCCTTCCTTACCCCTAAGGAAAGAAGGGCATTAGCCAGCCGATTGACCCGTTCATTAAATTCTAAGTACGTAAACCGTTTTTCGTTATAGACAAGCGCCAGTCTATCCGGACGGACCTTACAATGTTTCACAAGCCAATTTCCGATTCCCTGAACCATACCCAACACCCCTAATCTTTTTCCTAACTTAAAATAGTTGAATGCTTTTTCGCCGGAAGCGGGAAATCTTTGTTTTCGAATGTTTCATAGCGGCGGATCAGCTCCTGGCGCAATTCACTTGGGACAACCAAATCGTCTACGACCAGCTCGCCTGATAGCTTGATAATGTCGTAGCTTGCCCGGTATTCCTCGCGCAGCTTTTGCACTAGGGCTGCCCTCTCTTCCGGGTCAGCCACGGCTTTAATTTTGTTATAGTAAACGGCGTTGACCGCTGCTTCAGGACCCATGATGGCAATTTCCGCGGACGGCAGGGCAATCGTCGTATCCGGTTCATAGGCCGGACCTGCCATCGCATAAATCCCCGCGCCATAAGCCTTCCGGACAATCACGCACATTTTCGGAACATTGGCCGTTGAGCTCGCGAAAATAAAGTTCCGGCCTTTGCGAAGAATTCCCTCCTGCTCTACCTTTGTGCCGACCATGAACCCAGGCGTATCACATAAATACAGCAGAGGAATGTTGTAGGCATCACAAGTCCAAACAAATTTAGCACCTTTATCCGACGACTCTGGAAAAATGGCTCCCCCCTTATGAAGTGGCTGATTAGCAACAATTCCAACCGTTTTCCCGTTCAAGCGGGCAAAACCGGTCACCAGCTCCTTTGCATAATTAGCTTTGACTTCAAGGAAGCTGTCACCGTCAACAATCGATTCGATTAATTTCCGGACATCGTAGGCACGATTTGGTTCGACAGGAATAATATTGTCTATTTCGGCTGGATTTCGCGTTGGTTCCTTAGCTGGAAATTCCTGGAGCTTTCCGTCGAAATGATCAGGCAGGTAGCTTAGTAGTTTCTTAACAAGCTCGGCTGCTTCTTCTTCAGATTTCGCGATAAAGTCGGCCGACCCGCTTTTGGTTGTGTGCATTGTGGCGCCGCCCAGTTCCTCGACATCCACCTGCTGCCCTGTCGCCATTTGGACCATTCTTGGCGAAGCAATCGCCATCCCAGAAATTTTGTCGACCATGATGACAAAGTCGGAAAAAACCGGCATATAGGCGGTCCCTGCAAAGCATGGACCGTAAAGCACAGCAATCTGGGGGACGCGTCCGGACAGCATGCTGTGGTTATACCAAATCTTCCCTCCAGAATATTTCTCCACATGGTAGCCGCCGGCTTCGTCAATCCTTCCTCCAGAGGAATCAATCATATAGACAATCGGCCGTCTGCCGCGAATCGCTGCCTCTTGAATCCGCAGGATTTTCTCGCCATGGAATTTGCCGATGGAGCCAGCCTTAACGGTATAGTCGCTGGCCATGAAAAATACAAGCCGGTCATTAATTTTGCCTGTGCCCGTTACAACCCCGTCCGCAGGCAGTTTTTCCTTTGTGGCGTTGGCAAACAGACCGGTTTCATAATAGGGCTGTTCATTGTCAAAATAGAGCCTAAGCCGATCCCGGACAAACAGTTTTCCTATCTTCTTTATTTTGTCGTGGTCAGGTCCACCCTGATAAATGCGTTCACGTTCCGCGAGGATTTTTCGTTCACGTTCCAAGGTCAGCACTCCTTTGGTAGTTTTTGAGATTGTAAGCTTCGATTTGGATTGGTTTTTAAGACTTCGGGGCCTTATTCGCCGGGACTTCCACGGGTGTCAGGATTCCCAGCTGTTTGGTAAGTATTTCATTCATGATTTGTGTCGTGCCGCCGCCGATAGTTTGAATCCTGGCATCACGCCACAACCGCTGAATCGGGTATTCCATCATATAGCCATTGCCGCCATGAATTTGCACCGCTTGGTCGCAAACACGATTCACCATTTCGCTGGCAACTGCCTTTGCCATTGTCGCTTCCGTGACACAGTTTTTCCCTTGACTGTACAAGTAAAGAGCCCGGTAAGTAAGGTTTCTAGCTTTTTCAATATCGACAGCCATGTCGACCATTTTGTGTCGAAGCACCTGAAACTCTGAGAGCGGCTTATTGAACTGGATTCTTTCCTTACTGTATTGGACCGTTAGCTCGAGCGCCTTCTCAGCCGCTCCGATGCAGCCCAACGCTAGAATCAGCCGCTCATACTGAAAATTTTTCATAATATAAACGAAGCCTTCATTTTCCTCGCCAATCAAGTTTTCTTTCGGCACGATGACATTGTCGAAAAAAAGTTCCCCGGTATCTGAAGAGCGCCAGCCTAATTTTTTCAGGCTTTTGCCAACCGAATAACCATCTGAATTAGTCTCAACAATAAATAAACTTATATTGCGATGCTGCGGCCCTTCCTTTGTCTTCGCGGCAACAATTACATAATCGGCATTGACGCCATTCGTAATGAAGGTCTTCGAACCATTTAGGACGTAATAGTCGCCATCTTTTTTAGCAGTCGTTTTGATGGCGGCCACATCTGACCCGCCACCCGGCTCGGTTACCGCCAGTGCTGAGATGGCCTCCCCTTTAATCCCTGGTACGAGGTACTTCAGCTTTTGTTCGTGATTCCCGTAACGCCAAATATTGGTCATGGCAATGGTTGTATGTGAGCCAATCGCCGCACCGACCCCGCCTGCACCGCATCTTGCGAGTTCTTCGGTAAAAACAGCTTCCATAACAACATCAAGACCGCTGCCGCCATACTCCTCCGGAAACTTAATCCCAAGAAAGCCAAGCTCCCCCATTCGTTTATACAGGCTTTTCGGCGTCTGACCGTCTTTTTCCCATTGTTCAATATTCGGGGTTATTTCTTTTTCCACAAAGGAGCGAACCGTTTTCCGAAACATGTTATGTTCGTCCGTAAAAATCCAGTGACCCATCTTACCCCTCCTTTTTTAGACTGGTTCTTTTCATTGGTATCCGCCGAATTTGGGGACTTATCCGCCAAAATTATACATATATCCGCCAATTTCGGGGACTTATCCGCCGAAACTCTACGAATATCCGCCAAATGTTAATAGATATCCGCCAAACCCTATTTCATTACCGATTTTCCTTCTAAAAATCAGGTAATATTTCTTTAATCAGCCCACCCAAACCCTCTAAAGTTACCTTTTTTATAACCCCATCTGCTTCGCAATAATCTCCTTCATAATTTCATCCGTGCCGCCGCCAATTCTCGGCAGCCTGCTGTCCCTCCAGGCACGTTCAATCGTATATTCCGCCATATAGCCATTGCCGCCAAAGATTTGCAGAGCGCGGTCAGCGACCCAATGCAACATTTGCGCGGCTGCCAATTTTGTCATCGAGATTTCTTTGGACGGCACCTCTCCTCTTGAGAACCGGTAAGCGGTCGCGTAGGTCAATTCCTTACAGGTCTCAATTTGCGTTTTCATTTCGGCAAGCAGGTGGGCTATGACCTGGAAATTGCTGATTGGCTGGTTGAAGGCAATTCTTGTTTTGGCATAGTTCAACGCCAGCTCATACGCATGTTCGGCACCGCCGATAGCCCCAGCAGCGCCAACCATGCGCTCTCCCTGAAGCTGCCACATGATTTGATAAAAGCCCTTGCCCTCTTCTCCCAGCAGGTTTTCATGAGGAACACGAACATTATCGAAAATCAGCTCCGCTGTATCAGAAGAACGCATTCCGACCTTGTCGAGCTTTTTCCCGACAGAGAAACCAGGACGATTCGTCTCCACTAAGAACAACGTTATTCCCTTCGGACCCGGATCATCAGATGTTCTCGTAACGAGAGTGATGAAATCCGCCCGCGTCCCATTGGTAATGAAGGTTTTCGCCCCATTAATGACCCATTCGTCGCCTTCTCTTCTGGCCCGCGTTTGAATCCCAATGACATCCGAGCCGTTGTTCGGTTCGGTAATCCCGATGGCCGCAATCTTTTCCCCTCTCAGAGCCGGTTTGAGGAAGCGTTCATGCTGGTCCTTCGTTCCAAACTTATAAATCGGCGGCGTGGCCATATCAGTTTGGACAGCTATTGCCATCGGAACACCGCCGCAGCCACATTTGTTCAATTCCTCCGCTAGGACAATTCCGGAAAAATAATCTCCCCCTTGCCCGCCAACTTCCTCCGGATAATGCAGACCCAACAGCCCCAGTTCTCCCATTCTTGTAAAGACGGAGCGTGGAAATTCCCCCTGTTCCTCCCAGTCATCCACATACGGTGCAATCTCATTTTCTACAAATTTACGAATCATTCTTCGAAGCTGGTCATGTTCTTCCGTAAAATATGGTTCATATGGCATCACCTGTTCACCTCATTTTCTTAGTTCTGCTAATAATGAATCATCCACTTCTAATTCGAGCCGCATCATATTCGCACCAAAGCACTTGCCGAGATTATCCAGCCTTAATGAGGCGGAACCGCCGCCCTCTAATGCCTCCTTGCAAACAAAGTTAAGCGCAAGAATGTTTGGCAGTTCGTAGCGGGCCACTTCTCCCTCCACAAGTCCTATAAAATGCTCTTTCACCCGCTCAGTAGTTAGTTTTTCTAAAAAAATTTGATAGATGGCCGGGTTCGGGGCAAACACACCGATATTCACCATGTTTCCTTTATCCCCGGAACGAGTTTGTGAGATGTCTCTCAGCTTGACGATGGCCATTTTTTACACCTCCTGCAGTTCAACTTTCACAAGATTTTCAACCTCACTCCGTGGAATCAGTGTCGACCACATCCCGAGTAACGACCGTGGAGAAGAGTTGCCCGTAAAACCGCTCATCGATGGAGGACCATTCAAAGCCAGCGGCGGGAAGAGCCTGCTAAAACGGGCCGCTTCCTGTTTCGTCTTTGCTTTGACCGCCATCCGTAAATACACCTCATTTAATTCCTGCTCAGGTTCAAAAGCGAGAGGTCCACTTAAGGAGTTGTATCCAAGGAAATCTGTGCGAACTTCCTCATAGTTCCACCGGTACCTCTCCAGCTGCGTGCGAATGATTTCATCCACCTTTTTTGCTTTTTGTAATGCATCTGGCCAGGCAAACCCGACAACCACTTGCGCGGCATACCCGTTCTCATAGCCCATGACGACCTTTAATGTATCTGTCCGCGGTTTACCTCTCACCCCTGTCACCGCCACCTGATTCAGCCCGCTATTTTCTAAATGAACGCCGGTTAGATCGACAATAACGTCAGGGGTAATATAGGCCGACGGATCGTGAATCTCGTAAAGCATCTGTTCTTTTACCGTATCAACTGTGACTAGGCCACCTTGTTCTTCAACCTTACTAATGGTAAAGTCACCATTTTCCGATACTTCGGCAATCGGGTAGCCCATTCGGTCAAAGCCTTCGATATCCTGCCAATTGCCGCTGAAATTCCCTCCTGTTGATTGCGCCGAACACTCGAGCAAATGCCCCATAAAAATACCGCTGGCAAGCTTATCCCACTCGTCTTCTTTCCAATCATATTCATAGATTAACGGCGCTAAAAACTGAGCGGTATCCGTCGTCCGTCCAGTAACAACGATATCTGCGCCGGACCGTAAAGCTTCGACAATCGGCTTGGCACCGATATAGGCGTTGGCAAACTCCAGCCTGTCTTTAACTGCCTCGATCCTTTCACCTGTTTCAAGATGATTAAGGGAATATCCCTTTTCTATAAACTCCGGGATTCGGTCGAGTACATTGTCTCCGGTCACGACCGCGACTTTTAAACCGCTCATCCCCAATTCTCTAGCTACTCTTAAAATTTCCTGTTGAGCGCCAAGCGGGTTGATGCCGCCGCCATTCGTTAACAGCTTAATACCCTTTTCCTTTACAAATGGAAGCAGCGCCTTCATTTGCAGAGGCAAATCCTTGGTGAAGCCTGCCTGTTCATTTTTTCGTTTATCTTTAACCAGGATGGCCATCGTCAGCTCGGCCAGGGCGTCGAAACAAAGATATTGCACATTCCCTTTTGCTGCGGTGGAGACGGCGGCTTCGATGCTGTCCCCATAAAAGCCCTGGGCAGCGCCGATTCGTACCTTTTTCATGACAAATTCCTCCTTTCAGTAGTCGGTGATTAGCTTTTTTGATGTAAATTACATTGCATCAGAGAATTTCGTGGTTCTATCGGCGGATTTTACGGTGCTATCGGCGAATTTCACCTATCAATCAGCGAATCTCAGCAATTTATCGGCGAATTCTACGATTCTATCGGCGAATCCCTTCGTTCTCTTCCCGAATCTCACCATTCGATGCGATTCCCATCGTTCTATTGGCGAATTTCACGATTCTATTGGCGATTCGGACGCTTCTATTGGCGAATCACACCGTTCTATTGGCGAATTTATCCGTTCTATTGGCGAATCCCCCATTTCTTTTAGCGACTCAAAAATCCCCCCTATTTCCCCGCCCAATTCGGCCGTCTTTTTTCCAGAAAAGCTGATGCCCCTTCTTTTAAATCCTCACTCATAAACGATACAAGCCTAAGCGTCGTCAAATAATCAAACGACTTCAGCAAATCCATCTGCTCGGTTGTAAAAAAAGCATCCAAACTCAATTTGACAGCAAGCGGACTAAAACTCGCGACCTGCCTTGCCAGTTTCATCGTTTCCGCCTCAAGCTCATCCGGATTTACAACTCGATGAACAAGGTTTAATTCCTTCGCCTGCTCCGCCGAAAAAATCTCCGCAGTCAGCATCAGTTCCATCATCTTCCGGTCGCCGACAGCCCGCCGGACCCATGGCATAATCACGAACGGCACCAGCCCCAATCGCAGTTCGGTTAAACCAAGTTTGGCTTCGGTTGAAGCGATGGCAAGGTGACACATTGCGACTAACCCAGTTCCGCCCCCCAACGCCGGCCCATTGACGCTGGCAATCAACGGAGTGGTGACTTCAGCACCCAGCTTGAATAATTCCGTACTTTCGCGCCCTTCAAAATAAAGTTCCGGGGCTGTTTTCTCGAAATTCTTTTTAAAATCATTCAGGTTACCGCCAGCCGAAAACGCCGTACCGGCACCGGTAAGGATAATCGCGCGGATCTCCGGATTCTGGTCCGCCTCCCTAATCGCCAAAGTAAGCTCTCTTGTCGAGTCCTGTGTTAGCGGGTTTCTCATTTCCGGTAAATTCAACGTAATTTTGGCAACGTTTTCAATTTCTTCGTAGCGGATCGTTTCATAGGACATGTCGTTCACCTCTTAAATAGGAGTATCAATATGCATGTTGCAAAAAACGTGCCAACCTTTTTAAGCCAAACATCCCCTATTTCCCCAGCAAAAATAAACACCTTGTGCACAAAAGTGAACAGTTGTTCAAAGATGTGTACACTGTAGCGATTGTTTTATTTAAAAGTAAGCGCTATAATTATAAATGTGTGAAAAGTATTAATTTTCAGATTGATATGGAGGTGTCTCTTTCGATTGAAAGTTAGCAGCTTTACAACCGTCAATTTTGTGCAGTTATCCCTTGAAAGCACGATTCGCGACGCCATTTCTGCGTTTTTATCCCATCGGGTGGACATCGGCTGTGTTACCACCGAAGACAGGAAATTGCTTGGAATTCTACATAAAAATGCGATTTATCGGGCGTTGCTTGAAAGCACACCTCTAGATTCTTCCATTCGGCCACTCATCAAACAAAACGTTGTCACGATTCTAAAAGACCTGACTTTGCTTGATGCAAGAGAAATTATGATCAAAGGCAATGTCAGTCAGGCTGTCGTCCTCGACCAGTATCAAAATGTATTTGGGATCATGTCAAAGCTGGATTTGGTGTACTCAAACATGACCGCCTTGGAGGATACACTGAACCGCATGAAATCACTGGTTGAAAACCTGCAGGATGCGGTGATTTCCGTTGACTCCAATCTAAAAATCACAACTTTTAATCACACCGTTTTAGACCTGCTGCAATTAAACGGCAAAACGCTGCTGAATGCTCCCATTGACCTGTTTCTCCCCGATTTCCGAAAAGGGTTAATTGAGACCATGAAAACAGGTCAAATTCAACAGGCAAAACGTTTCAGTTTTAAAGACCTCACAGTAATCGCTTCCTTTATTCCTATCAGAGAACTTAACCGAATTACCGGCGCCATGGTGGTTTTGCGAGATGTCACCTCCTATGAAATCATTGCCGCTGAATTGGAAACGACCAATCAGCTTAAGAAGATTCTCGACAGCGCCCTTGAGCTTGCCTACGATGGGGTGGCTGTCACAGACAAGCACGGGTTGATCACGATGGCCAATCAAGGGTTTCTGGATCTGTTTTCCCTTGACCAGCAAGACCAGCTTCTAAGTACCCCTATTTCAAAAATAGCACCCCAGCTTCCTTCTGAACTCAGCTTGAAAATGGATAAAAAAATTGAGGGAAAACTCATAGAGATCAACAAACGAAAATGCATTATCGCGCAAATGCCCATCTACCAGGATGGCCAAAAGCTAGGCGCCATTTTTAAAATCATTTTTCGGCAGCTCGAAGCATGGCGAGACCTTCTTTTTCACATGGAAAAATTAGAAAGTGAGATTTCTTTTTACCGCGGAGAATTATCCCGTATTTCCAAAGATACGGACCCATTTGCTCACGTCATCTCACAAAATTCACAAATGGAAAAATTCAAGCAGGATGCGGTGATTGCGGCAAAATCTTTATCCAATGTGTTAATTACCGGAGAAAGCGGGACCGGCAAAGAGCTGATCGCCGAAGGGATTCACCGGGTATCAGGCTGCAAAGGCGCCTTTATTAAGGTGAATTGCGGGGCCATCCCTGAGGAATTGCTGGAATCTGAATTCTTTGGCTATGCGGATGGCGCGTTTACCGGAGCGAAAAAAGGAGGAAAGCCCGGCAAGTTCGAACTTGCTAATAATGGAACATTGTTTCTCGATGAAATCGGCGAAATGCCTGTCTCTCTGCAAGTAAAGCTTTTACGAGTCTTGCAAGAGCAAGAATTTGAAAGAATCGGCGCCACCAAAACCACAAAGGTAAATGTTAGGATTATTTCAGCCACTAACAAGGACTTGGGGGAGCTTGTAGAGCAGGGGAAATTCAGAGAAGATCTCTATTACCGGATTCATGTCATCCATTTACACATCCCGCCATTAAGAGAACGACTCGATGACATTCCATTATTGTGCCGCCATTTTATCAATAAAATTAATTTCAAAACGAAAAAGAACATTATCGGCGTCTCGCCGGAAGTAGCAAGCAGCTTGCAGCACTACCACTGGCCAGGGAATATCCGGCAATTGGAAAATGTCTTGGAAAGGGCCTTCCATTACAGTAGTTCGGAATGGATTGAAATCGAACATCTTCCACAAGAATTGAAATTACTGCCTCAAGAGCCGGTACTTTCTCCAAAATCAAAAACTAGCGAGTCCCAGTTTCCTATTGACCGGAAGCAATCCATCAGCCGGACGGAAAAGGAAGTAATCCTGCAAGCGTTAAAAAAATGCCGAGGAAACCGCACAAAAGCCGCGGAATTGCTAGGAATCAGCCGAACGACACTATATCAGAAAATGAAAAGGTATCAGATTATTGAAGAATTGGAGATTCGGTTTACCTAGAGGCTATTCTTTTATTAATTTCGTTGAACAAAACCTATTTTGTTACACCCCTATCAGCGAATTTTTCGCTTCTATTGGCGAATTCCGACATTCTATTGGCGAATTTTAAGGTTCTATTGGCGAATTTACGGGTTCTATCAGCGAATCGCTTTCTTGCCTCCACAAAATAGAAAACAACCACACAGGCACAGCCCCATGTGGTTGTTTTTCCTCACTGCAGCTGTTTCAAATATTGCTCCTTCAGCGCAGATTTTTGGATTTTGCCCGCTGGTGTCTGCGGGAGCTGGCTGACAAACACAACCTGCCTCGGCACCTTGTAATCGGCTAAATGCTGCTGACCAAATGATTTGACTTCTTCTTCGGTCATGGTCGCCCCCTCTTTTGGGATAATGTAATAACGACCCACTTCGCCAAGGAATGAATCAGGCACGCCAATTCCGGCAGCAAAACCTATTTTCGGATGAGACATCAGGATATTTTCCACCTCGACAGGATAGACATTATAGCCGCCCTGAATGTACATTTCCTTTTTTCGCCCTTTTAAAATCACATACCCCTCATGATCCAGATAGCCCATATCTCCGGTATAAAGCCAGCCATCCTCAGAAAATGCCAGCCTTGTTTCTTCTTCCAGTTCAAAATACCCCTTCGCCCGGCAGTTTCCCTTTACCGCTACTTCTCCGACTTCGCCGCTTGCAAGCTCCTTTTGTTCCGCATCGACAATCTTCAAGCGAAAATCGCCAATTGGAACGCCGATACTTTGCTGCACTTTTTCAAGAGAGTCCGTTAACCTAGTCATGATGCAGGCACCGGATGTTTCACTTAGGCCATATAAATTGATGATTTTGGCGTTTGGAAATTTCGTTTCGATCATTTCACATTGGGTAGGGTCGACGTTGGATCCGCCGGCGATGCAGACCTTAACGGAACTAAGGTCATATTGATTAATATGTTTATGGTTTAATAGCATGAGGTACATCGTCGGTACTCCTCCAAAAATGGTAGGTCTCACCTCATGAATAACCTGCAAGATCTTTTCTGGTATAAACTCAGGTACCAGAACAATACTGCCATAACTTACTAATAAGGCATGAACCGCACAGGTAATGCCTCCGACATGGTTTAACGGCAAACTCCCCACTGTGCAATCCTCCGCCCCAAGCGACAAATGGTCTGCCTGGGCTTTGCCTGACGCCAGGATACTGCGGTTGGTGATCATTGTCCCCTTTGGCTTTCCGGTGGTGCCGGATGTATAGATGACAACGGCTGTATCTTCTTCCAAGACCGCTTGCTTTGCGGCCTCAAGCCTTCCCCGGTCAAGCGGCCTAGCCAACAACTCTTCAAAAGATAGGCTTCCTTCGAACCCATAGCCTATGAAAATATATTTTTCCACTGTCGGAACCTTATCTTGAAACTTCTCGAAAAATTGGACAAAATTAAAGCCTTGATGGCAGGAAATAGAAACAATCCCCTTTGCTTTTGAATTGTTCAGCATATACTCCAGCTCAGAATCTCGGTAACGGACATTCAGGGCCACCACGCCGACACCGATTTTGGCTGCCGCGAAATACGTATACAGCCACTCCAGTTGGTTTAACGCCAAAATGGCAATTTTGTCGCCTCTTTCAAAACCCTCCTGGAGGAGGGCAGACGCCAATACATCGGTGATATCATCCAGTTCCTTATAACTAATCCGTTGGTCTTCATAAATTAAAAATGGCTGATCCGGGAACCGATCAACGGCATTCGCCAATACTTTATGAACAATCCAGTCCTGCAAAAACATCCCCCCTTTTAAACTACTGGGTTATTAGAATATAAATTTTTAAACTGCTCCCGCAACACATTCTTTTGGATTTTTCCGGTCGTTGTCTGGGGAAGCTCGGTTACTATTAACACCTCTTTTGGGACTTGGAAGGTCCCAAGATGTTCCTTGCAATGTTTAAGGATTTCCTCTTTCGTCGCTACCTCCCCAGGTTTTAACACAACAAATGCCGTGACAGCCTCAATCCAGCGTTCATGCGGCAGACCGACGGCAACCGCATTTAATACTTTGGGATAGGACAATAACGCTTGTTCTACCTGAATAGATGCTACATTCTCCCCACCAGTCTTGATCATGTCCTTCTTCCTGTCCACAAAAACTAGCAGCCCATCCTCATCAAAATACCCTAAGTCCCCGGTATGATGCCAGCCGAACTGCCGTGACCGCTTCGTTTCTTCCGGATTATTGAGATAGCCGGCCATAACATTCGGACCGCGGTGAACGATTTCACCTACTTCATTTTTTCCTAGCAGGTTTCCATCGTCATCCATTATCGCGATGTCCGTAATCAAAGATGCTGTCCCCCAATACGGACCTGATTTTCGCAGTTGGTCCTCAGGTTTAAACACACAGGTAGCCGGATACATTTCGGTTTGTCCCGACCCTAATGCAAACTCACAGCCTAGTTCACTGATTCCTTTTTCTAGCGTATTGCGGTCCATAGGGGCCATGGCGTAGAGGCAATAGCGCAGGCTTGATAGATTATATTTTTTAAAAGAAGGATGGTAGAGAAATGCCCGGTACATCATCGGCAGGCCAAACATCCAGGTGATCTTTTCCTTCTCGACTGTTTTCATAAAGGACTCCGGTTCGAAGCCTTGGATTACCACAACGGTTGCGCCTAAGTGGAAAAAGGACGAGACAAGCGTGTGCTGAGCACAATGGAACACCGGCATCATCATCGTCGCAATATCGTCCTTCGCCATCCCCGCTTCAATAATATTGGCCAGACTGGCAATAAACACAGCTTGATGGTTAATAAGGACTCCTTTTGGTGAGCCAGTCGTTCCACTTGTAAACATGATTTGGGCCAGGTCACGGTCCCCAATCTCCACTTCCGGTTCTTCTGTATGGTTAAAATTTAAGGCATGCTCAAATTTTTCAGCCTCAGTGGCAACATTTCCAATAATGAGCAATTCCGGACACATGCTTGAAAATTCTTCTTTTTTGTCTTGTAAAAATCCCTCGTCACAGATAAGGACTTTTGCGCGGACCTCTGCAAGAATATATGACTTTTCGTTAAAGGATACCCCCGGATTAATCGGAACCCAAACCAAACCCGCCTTTGCGATTCCAAAAATGGCAACCAGAAACTGCCAGCTGTTTCCGCAAATTGTGGCAACCGAATCTCCTTTTTCTAACCCGAGGTCCAAAAGGTAGTTCGCAAAGCGGTTGCAATCTTCATTAAACTCTTGATAGGAAATCCTTTTATCCCCTGAAATGATGGCCGTTTTGGCTGGATTTTTGGCTGCCGTCCTGCGCACAATATCGCCGATGGCCACTCGATTTAAGATGGTGATTTCACTCATAAGCTTCCCCCCGTTTTCTCAAATTACTCCTCAACCCTTGAAATCGCTTCCATTTTTGCTTACATTAAAAAATCCTCATTCCGATTAAAAAAGGTTTATTTTTTTATCCGATTGCCTTCCAATCTTACATGTTCAGAATCCTCCTTAACTATGGGTTTTAATACCTACCTTAAGAAATGCAAGAATCATACCAGTTATGTCAAATGGGGGATATACTTGCTGACGCCTTATATAAAAAGTTTCTCCTTAAACAAATGTTATAAAAAAAACACAGTTGTATAGTTTTATAAACAGTTTGATTGTGATGTAAAAAAAAAGCGATGCCGCCATGGACATCGCCTGTTTTTTCACCTAAACTCCTCTTTTATTTCCCCACAAAAAAGTATGCAATTGCGGAAGAACCTTCACATTATTCATTTCGGAGTCCTGCATGACCTTGTCTATCAGTCTTTCATATTTATTAATAAGATGCAGAAGCAGCTCCTGATTATCCATTGTTGACAGATGATCATTACCAACCTGTACAAAGAAGGGAACATCCGAATAACGGAAATGAACTGCTCTGGCATATTCATAATCAAGATCATCAAATACCACAATCTTTAAGCTGAATTGTTGCGCTAAATTATTTTGTGTAAGTTTCCTAATGATTTCATCTAAAATTTCAAAATCCGTCTCCATTTTCGAGCTTGGAGGCTTGGGGGAAATGGTTAATTCATCAATCTCATAAAACCACTCCTGCCACCTGCTCCCTTGGGTTTCGAGACCAATTTTTATTTGATTATCTTTTAGGATCTTAATGAATTCATCGAGATTTTTCAATAACGCAGGATTCCCGCCTGAGATCGTGACAAAGGAGAAATTCATGTCGCCGATTCGCTTCATCTCTTCCCAAATTTCCTCTGCTTCCATCATGCGAATATCATTTTTACCGGTGCCATCCCAGGTAAAGGCGGAGTCGCACCAGCTGCAGGAATAATCACAGCCAGCAGTTCTTACAAACATCGTTTTCTGGCCGATGACCATCCCTTCCCCTTGGATGGTAGGTCCGAAAATTTCCATTACGGGTATTTTACTCAACTTCCATCCACTCCCGTCTAGCTTCCGCATAGCTTTTCGGTGTCTCAAACAACCGGACAAATTCCACTCTTGCGCCACTATACTGATTCTTCCGCTCTTCTTTCGTAAGTGCCTCAGCCATCTTTTCATAAATCCAGACCACCATGTTTTCAGCCGTGGTATTCATTGGCGGTAAGGTTTCATTTAAATAGCGATGATCCAGATGAATTTCAATTTCATTTTTCCAAATGTCTTTAATGTCCCCAAAATCCATCATCAAACCGCGGTCATCAACGTAGCCGCTGATTCCAAAAATGACTTTATACGTATGGCCATGAAGGTTTTTGCATTTACCTTCATAGCAATGTAAATGATGGGCGGCATCAAAGGTAAATTCCTTGCTAACAAGGACGCGTTTGTGATGGTATTTCAATTGACTGCGGTTGATATCTTCATCTATTTTTTGGAGTTTATCGACAATCCGAAAGCCATACATTGCGTTACAACTCCTCTCGTGTGCTTAAATATTGATCAAGGCCGCGTTTTCTTAGTTTACAAGCCGGGCATTCACCGCAGCCATCGGCAATGATCCCGTTATAGCAGGTTAATGTTTTTTCCCTGACAAAATCCAGCGCCTTCAGTTCATCGGCCAGCTGCCAGGTTTCGGCCTTGTTTAGCCACATTAACGGAGTATGAATGACAAAATCTTTGTCCATTGACAAATTCAATGTGACATTTAAAGACTTGATAAACACATCGCGGCAATCCGGATAACCGCTGAAATCCGTTTCGCAAACACCGGTGATAATGTGCTTTGCCCCAACCTGGCTTGCCAGCACCCCCGCAAAAGAGATGAATAAAAGGTTCCGTCCCGGTACAAAAGTGGAAGGCAATTCACCATTTTCTCCTTCCTTCACCTCAATGTCTTTACGGGTCAAGGCGTTTGGTGCCAGTTGGTTTAACAATGACATATCTAAAATATGATGCTCTATTCCAAGTTCATGCGCGATATTTTGGGCGCACTCGATTTCAAGCTTGTGCCTTTGATTATAGTTAAACGTAACCGCCACTACTTCTTCAAATCGTTCTAATGCCCAAAATAAACAGGTGGTGCTGTCCTGTCCGCCGCTAAAAACTACAACTGCTTTATCTTTCTTCATCATAAATTCTCCTTTAAATAGAAAAACAGGACTACTAAAGAAAGCAGTCCTGTTTTCCTTAGTTTTTTAAAGAGGGTAGCTAGAACCTCTACCGCAGGGTGCGGATTTTTTATATGACTATTCGATTATAAACCATTTCTATCATTTTTCAATCTATCTATCGAGATTTTTTCGGTTTTGTACCCTTTTCAAAAAAACAACCACTCTGACTTTACAATTTTGTTTGTACTGACTGCAACTTCCGCTCCATTGAATGTTCCTTGTCACGGCGATCATCAATTCGTAGATTGGTGCAGACTCTTTGCAAACCTTTCTGGAATGGGACCTCGTGAATTTCTTGAACAATTTCTAAGAGTAATTTTAAATCCCCTTCAATCAGTGTGCTCATCGGGGTTAGTTGATACTTTACTCTGTCTTCATATCGCTGAAGAACTTTATGTATTTCCGCCACATACTCGCTGACGCTTGTAGTGCCTGTCCCAACCGGAATAACTGTTATATCAATGATAGCCATCGCTACATCCTCCTAATTCTTTATATAAAAAGAATATCATATGAAATGGTAAGGACAAAAATTCGCAGACTTAGTTAGCAAATTATCTTGTCATTTGAATCTGTTTAATATGGGCCTGTTTAACGTTAGAATCCGATTTTTTACAAAAAATAGACAATTTTCATAGTCAAATTTTGAAATAAATATTACGCTTATCAATTGAAGTGTTTTGTATTATTCTTAAGTTAAACCAACTAGGAGAGATTTGTATGAATACCTATTTTATAGCCGGTCACGCCAAGCTGCCAACCGGTATGGCTGCCAGAAGCATTTATGAAACGCTGACGATTACGGCTGAGATTGATAAGCATTATGGCGTGATTGTTGACGCCTCATGTACGCTGGCTACGGAGCATGGAAGGGATTATATTTCAAGGCTATTGAAAGGGTATAGTTTACGTCACGGGATTGATAAGCCACTCGAAGACTTAAAAAATGGCTATTTAGGAAAAGCCAATCACGCCCTGATTGCGGCATTAAAGGATTTATACAAGCAATATGAAACTATGAATTCCGTCCAATAAAAAGAGAAAGAGCGGATCGACAAAAACCAATCCGCTCCCCCAATAAAAAGCCTAAACTGTAACTTTGTCGCTCTCAAACGGCCACGCGGGAAGCATGTTGCTCAGCGCCTTATCCTCACGATACCCCAGCACATATTCCGCCTGCATAACCGTATGAATTTCTCGCGTACCTTCGTAAATGACCGGCGCCTTGGAGTTCCGCAAAAAGCGCTCCACAGGGTATTCGCTTGAATAACCGTACGCCCCGTGGATTTGCACTGCATCATCTGCCGCCTTATTGGCAAAATCACAGGCCTGCCATTTCGCCAGCGACGTTTCACGAGTATTGCGCACGCCTTTATTTTTCAGCTCACCGGCACGATACACAAGCAGGCGGCTCATCTGCAGGCCGGCTTCCATATTAGCAATCATTTGCTGAACTAGTTGGTGCTTGCCGATTTCCTTGCCAAACGTTTTCCGCAATTGACAATACTTCACGCTTTCTTCCAAGCTCGCCATGATCAAACCCACAGCCCCCGCGGCCACTGTAAAGCGTCCATTATCCAGCGCGGACATGGCAATTTTGAAGCCTTCCCCTTCCTGGCCAAGCAAGTTTTCTTTCGGAACGCGCACCTGATCGAAGAACAATTCCCCGGTATTCCCTGAGCGGATTCCGAGTTTCCCTTTTATCGCCTTAGAAGAAAAACCAGGCATCGTCCGCTCCACGATAAAGGCGGAAATTCCGTGGTGCTTCTTGTCTTTATCCGTATAGGCAAACACGATAAAATGGTCGGCCACATCACACAACGAAATCCATGTTTTCTGTCCGTTTAAAATATAGTAGTCACCGTCCTCCACAGCCGTTGTCCCAAGCGATGCCACGTCCGACCCCGCGCCAGGCTCCGTTAATCCAAACGCTCCGATCTTTTCGCCTTTGGCCTGCGGGACGAGATATTTCCGCTTTTGTGCTTCTGTTCCCCACTGCAACAAAGTCATGCTATTTAACCCGATGTGAACCGATACGGCAGTACGGAAAGCGGTGTCACCTCTTTCCAGTTCTTCACAAACAATGGCCAGCGAGTTATAATCCATGCCGCTGCCGCCGTACTCTTCCGGAATGCAAACCCCCATCAAATCCAATTCTTTTAAACGCTGCCAAATGACCGGATCGAAATAACCGCGTTCGTCCCACTCCCGCATGTTCGGATTGATTTCCTTATCAACAAAGCTTCTTACCATTTTTCTTAACATTTCCTGCTCTTCCGTGAATTCAAAATTCATCACACATTCTCCCCCTGCTTTTTAAAAATTCAACTTCGGCACTTGGCCAATTTTTTAAATAATGTTATCCGCCTTCAAACGGCTAATCTCCTCAAATGTAAATCCCACTTCCTTCAATATTTCGTCGGTATGCTCACCGGCCATCGGCGGATGACGTTCAACCCTTGTCTCCGTTCTAGAAAGTTTTATAGGCGAGCCAACGAGCTTCACCAACCCTGCCACTGGATGGTCTACTTGAACGACCATATTCCGGGCCGAGACCTGCGGGTCGTCAAAAACTTGATCAATTGTGTTGATAGGACCGCATGGAATATTGTTAGCAGAAAATAGCTCCATCCAGTCGCTGACCTTCTTTAACTGGAGTTGGCTATTTAAGATTTTCGTAAGCTCCTGACGATTTTCCACTCTTGCCTCATTGGTATGGAACTTCTCATCCACCGCCAGTTCGCATAGCCCAATTACCTCACAGAGCAATGCAAACTGCCGGTTATTTCCGACGGCAATGATCAATTCACCGTCAGCGGCGGAAAATGTGGAGTAAGGCACGACATTCGGATGGTCATTTCCAAGCCTCCGTGGCACCTTACCTGAAATCAAATAATTGCTGGCGACATTGGCAAGCGAGCTTACCGCCGTATCCATCAGGGACATATCGATTTTTTGACCACGGCCCGATTTTTCCCGCTCAAACAAAGCGGCTTCAATAGAAATTGCCGAATATAAACCGGTTAAAATATCGACCATGGCCACGCCAATTTTAAGCGGGCCGCTTTCTTCATTGCCCGTAATGCTCATTAGGCCGCTCATACCTTGGATGATATAGTCGTATCCGGGCAAATGGCTATATGGCCCTGTCTCCCCGAATCCGGTAATGGAGCAAAAAACGAGCCGGGGGTTTATTTTTTCCAAAGAATCGTACCCAAGCCCCCATTTTTCCATCGAGCCCGTTTTAAAATTGTGGATTAGGACATCCGCTTCCTTAGCTAACTTACGGATAATTTCTCGGCCCTCGTCTGACTTCAGGTTGACGGTGATACTGCGCTTGTTACGATTGGCACATAAATAATAAGCGCTCACCCCGTTTTGAAACGGCGGGCCCCAGAACCTGGTTTCATCACTGCCGCCCGGGGCTTCTACCTTGATGACATCGGCACCAAGGTCGGCTAAAATCATCGTACAATTTGGTCCTGCCAGAACCCTTGTTAAATCTAATACTTTTACACCTGCTAGTGCTCCACTCAAATAACCCACCACCTGTTAAAAAATCAAAAAAGCCAGCCCAAACACACTTTAAAAGTGGTATGGACTGGCTTGCGATCCATGTTAGCAGCCGGCTAAGGCTGGTTCTGGAAACTTATCAGTCGAATGTTATGTTTTGAATACATCTTCATTACCTTCCGCTGACAGGCTGGATAGGATGAAGTTGTTTTTATTTTACATGAATTTTCAGAATTATTCAAGTAAAAGTTTACTTAAATATAGTTTTTGTTGATGCTATTTAAGCGAATTTCATGTTTTTGCCGTCTTCTCTTTTTACGATTTGTAAGTTCCTTTTCGTAAAAATAATGAATGATAAAGTAGGAAATCACACCAAGTACAATCCCGAAAATCGACATTCCGATTAATGTATGGATACTGCCGTGGAGAAACCCAACCAACACTGTGAAATCACCGTGCATTAGTTTTTGAAAAGAAAAAGGATTGTGGTGTCCGATTCTAACCTTTATTGGAAAAAATAATTTCCCCAGCTTACCGGCAAATGGAAGCAGGATTACTGGAAGTAATGTTAATTTTCCGATGACGTTTCCAATTATCGAAGCTGGAAGCGAGCCTTTTGCTATTCGGACAGCTGGAATAAACAATATATATATTAATGAAGCCGTTGATATGACCAACATTTCTAAACCGAAACCAATCGCGAATCCCAAGGCAACCTTTTTGGCTCCTCCTGGAGAACGAAGCAGTTTCATGAAGTTTAGTTTAAATGCACGTCCAAGACGTTGAAACATATTATACCTTCGTTGTTTTGTATTCATGCTTTTGACCCCCGGTTGAACGAATTCCGTCTAAAATTAGTATTTCCTGTCAATATGAATTCCATAGATAGTTAAAACATAAAGAGGTCTTATTAACGTTTACAATTATAGTATATTACAATTTCGTGTATAAAACTAGATAAAAATACTATGGTTTGCACGATTCGCGTTTTGTCGAAATTGCTCCGGAAGCTTGTTATTCCGGCATTTTCCAGCAACAAAAAAGCCGGCCAAATACCGCCGACTTTTCTGCCAATTTCTTGTAATTACTTTTCCAGCATTAATTTTAAAATAAGTTCATCTGTCTGTCTAGTTCCTTCATTTCCAAGCTTGCAAAAGCTTTCAATACTTTTTTCGACATCATCGTGGATAAAGCCGTCGGTTGATTGAATCTCTTGATGGTTCAAGGCTAAAAGTGCTGATTGGACGGCAACATTGGAACAGGTTGAGACTTTCATCGCACAGCCTGCCTTTGCCCCGTCACAAATCATTCCGGAAACATTGCCAATCGTATTTTGAATCGCAGCTTTCACTTGGTGCAGACCTCCATCCAGCAAATATACAATTGCACCACTCGCTCCCATCCCAGCGGCAGTGACACCGCATAAGGCAGAAAGACGGCCAAATTTAGATTTGATATGGATGGTGATCAAATGGCTAAGGGCAACGGCCCGAATCATTTTTTCTTCGGAAACCTGAAGCTTATCTGCCGCGGCAACAACCGGAAGGGTAACGGCAATGCCTTGATTGCCGCTTCCGGTATTGGCCATTACTGGCATTGTGGAACCTGCCATTCTCGCATCCGAGCCGGCTGCGGCCAGCGACATCGCAGCCGTGGCCAAATCATCGGATAAAATGCCTTTTTTGACATTTTGTATTATCGTCTTACCGACATTCAGCCCATAATTTCCAGAAAGCCCTTCTAATCCAATCATGCGATTTAATTCAATGCTTTTTCTGACAAGCGAAAGATCCTTAAGATCTGCCGTTAATACCCACTCATATATCTCATCAATGGTTAGCGCTTCCAGGTCGTCTTCCTCTGTCTGCAGTCCGATATTTTCACACCCGCCCATGTAAACAGCTTTTCCGTCCACTTCTATTAAGGTGATATTACTATGATTATCAGAAATAACGACCTTTGAGTTGTGCTGATCTGTTTCTATCATCACTTCAATATAGAGTCTTTTTGGTGAATCTGACTGGCCGGCTGTTACCTTGCCATCTTCTATTAATTTTAACGCAGCCTGTTCATCTTCTCCCGTGAGTCCGTCCAATACTTCCAAGTTTTTATTCGGGTCGCCGGCAGCGGCGCCAAGTGCGGCAGCGAATTCTAGCCCTTTCGCTGACATGCCTGGAATCCCAACTGATTTCGCGTTTTTAATGATATTTCCGCTCGCTTCAACACGAATGGCATGAATTTGTCCTTGCGCATGGCTCTTTGCAGTCGCAGCAGCCAAGGCAATCGCCACTGGTTCAGTACAACCAAGGGCCACAACTAACTCTTTTTCTAAAACGGCTAAAATTTTGTGCTTCTTCATGTTGTTCCTCCTGCTCAGATAAGATACTAGTATCTTATCATAATTGCTGAGTTGTTTTTTAGGATGTTTTATCCAAACAATTCACACCTTCAATTAAAAACAATTATCCGACAAGACCGATGATATGTACTTTCTTTCCAAGCAAAAATAGATTATACTCAATTAACCAACATTTTAATAAAGGAGAAAGATTCGATGTCTGAGAACCACCAACCGGAAACAGAAAAAAAGAAAGTTAGCCTGCAGGAATTGGCCAAACAGCAGCTTCAAAACAAAAAAAACCAAGCTGCGGCTAAAGGAAAAGAGAATGGCAGCTTGCAAACGCAAAAAATGAAAAGCCAGCAAACCAAGAAACCAAGCAATACCCGAAGAAAAATGGGCTCTTAATGAACGGGCAAAATCGGAAGGACATTTTGCCAGGGATTGCCGTTGATATTGTTTTAAAAAAGGACCAAAGAACCGGTAAGCTTACCAGGGGTATCGTCCAGGATATTCTCACCAAATCACCCAGCCATCCCCACGGCATTAAGGTCAGACTGACGGATGGGCAAATTGGACGAGTCCAAGAAATTCACACCTAAACTTTCTCGCAAAAAAGCACACAATAACCTGTGTGCTTTTTTCCTTGGCCCTAATTACTTACCAACAAACTTCCCTGTGTTGACCTTCATTGTTCGGATTAACAATGTCGTTCGAGATCAAGCAGCTGCATCTTCATCTCCAGTCCGCCTCGGTAGCCGGTCAACGAACCATTTTTTCCAACAACACGGTGACATGGTACGGTAATTAACACTGGATTAGCACCAATGGCGGCCCCCACTGCTCGAACAGCTGCTGGTTTATTTATTTGATTTGCGATGTCAGAATAGGATTTGGTCTGTCCGAACGGAATCTCACAAAGGGCATTCCAAACAGCGACTTGGAACTCAGTCCCATGAAAATCATTCGGGACTGTGAAATTCGTTCGCTTCCCTTCAAAATATTCTATTAGTTCGGCAGCATATGGCTTTAGCTTCTCCCTATCTTCCACCATCGGACTGCCAGGAAACCGTTTTTCTGCCCAAACAGCCAATTCTTCAAATGGCTTGTTCTGAGAGCCGACATAACAAATTCCCTTCTCTGTCGCAGCAATATAGAAATTCCAAGTAGAATGATTAAATAATGACCAATAGATGGGCGGTTTATTAATTTGTGGTGTCATTTTGTTTCCTCCGATTCATGTAATTAGCGGAAATAAGCGGGTGAATCTATTCGTGAAAAGATATTTTTATGATAATACATTATACTAGAAAACGGGGGTATGAAATTGACAGATATTCAAAAGGCAAATGACTGCTGGCATGAAGCTAATGGGAGCATCATCATGAAGCTGCCGGAAGACTTTAATCTAAAGGCGAATCTTGGCTATTTGGAGCGAAACAAGAATGAATGTATGTTTGAAGTCGAAAACGGTATCATTACGAGGGCGATTTCCATTAGAGAAACACAAGCTTTAGTACAAATTCATGTAAATGATCGGAATCAGATGATCATTCAGTTTTTAAAAGACACTAGACCTGGTAATCTAGCGGAATGCGCTGCAATAGTCTCGTACATACATGAATGGTTTGATCTGGGTCGTGATTTGAAGTCATTTTATGAAATGGCCAAAACAGACATACTGCTTAAAAACCCTGTTCAAGAATTCTACGGACTACGCGTAATCGGCGTTCCCGATTTATTTGAAGCGCTCTGCTGGGGAGTTTTAGGGCAGCAGATTAATCTAGCATTCGCCTATACATTAAAAAGACAATTTGTTGAAAAATTTGGCGATTCAATCGAGTGGAATGGCAAGAACTATTGGTTGTTTCCATCCCATGAGCAAATCGCCCAGCTAACACCTGCAGATCTGGCCGATATTAAAATGACCTTGAAAAAAAGTGAATATATTATTGGCATTGCCCGATTAATGGCGAGCGGAGAATTATCTAAGGAAAAATTATTGAAAATGGAAAATCTTAAAGAGGTTGAGAAAAGCCTAATCAAGATTCGCGGGATAGGTCCATGGACAGCGAATTACGTCATGATGCGCTGCTTACGATTTACCTCGGCGTACCCGATTGATGATGTCGGCTTGCATAACGCCATCAAGCATTTAACTGGTTCAGAAAAAAAGCCTACAAAGGAAGAACTAATAAAGCTATCTCAAAGGTGGGCAAATTGGCAAGCCTATGCGACGTTTTATTTATGGCGGGTCCTCTATTAATGCGCATTGTAGGCAACCTATCTTATTGGAATATAGTCAAACAAGAGCCAGGCACTCTCCAATTACACAGACGAAAAAAGCACGCAAGTTCCGTAAACCTGTGTGCTTTAAGACGCTCTATATAGTAATTTCATAAGTTTTGCCCAGCCAAATCTTTTGATCAATCATTATGTATCCGCCCCTTGGTCAAAATACTGAGGGGCAGCTTGTAAGCATATCTTTATTTACATAAATTATTTTTCTACTGGATATAATGTAAAGTTGCAATCTAAAATTTCATAACGAAGCGTGTCACCTGTCTCAAATCGCTCCGCAATCGTCGTATAAATTGGACCATTCAAGTACTCTTCAACGGCCTCCTGGCTTTCAAATATATAAATACCCCCGCCTTCTCCCGTTTCAGGGTTCCTTACGTATAATTTTTGAAGCAGTCCCTTTTCCTTTAAATCACGAAACTTAGGCAAGCTCGCTTCCGACATTTTGGCAAGCTCCTCGAGAGACTTTGCGCTTTTCATTGTCACTTTTAGTATTTTTAAACCCATTCTTATTCCTCCTCTTTTTTGGTATTACTATACGTTGAAAAATTTAAGCTAAGTATTCCTGGCGGAAATTGCATATTCATTTCACCCCCTTATACAGGTCTGAAAATTCGTAATATACAATTAACTTATTCCAAGAATACATGTAAACTAGTATAATGTAAAATATAGAATTTTAATGGTAACATTAAATTAAACTATATATGGTGTTTTTCATCGGGCTTTAACTATTTGCTGATAAGATGTTAGAGTCAGTGAAGAGGGAGACTTCTTTGGCTTTGTTAGGACTCTTACAGACTAAGTACATCCCGCTAATCTCTGTATTTATATTTATTCCATTATGCGATCGTAGCCATAGAATGCATAAGGTAGATATGCCTCAACATCAACTGGATACCTGTCCTCCGGCGAACGTTTTAAAGCAATGCTATCATATGTCATTATTGCGCCTAATGTATGGACAACCGGTAAAGAGTACCAGGGATCGTGTTTGGATTCCTTAAAAATCACCTCACCTGTACCAATTTCCGGTTTGATGCCACTTTCTATTTTGCTTTTCCATAAAGTATTAAGAATTGGCTGAGGTGCATCCTTGATGTCTTTCAAATGAGTCCAGGTTGAGGCTGGCCATAGATAATTGTAGATTATCGTAGCACCCGGATGCTTTTCTGGATCCGGAGGCGTCATTAACTCGCTAATCGCTTCCATTAGGGAAGGATCATTTGGCACACCATTTAATTCTGCTTTAACAGTAAAATACTGTATGTCGTGGCGTTCTGCGCTTCCTTCAAAAATGGACCCTTCTCGTCTCTTTTTAAGAATGCCGCATTTTTTCGGATATCCCCCAACTTCACGACCGAGTATTGTAGCCATATCCACATCCAAAGTCATAGCCGCCACGAAAAATCCTCGTAAACCCGTCTTTTCATGAACTGCCGAAACGTACAGAGCAGTCTCCTGATACGGTTCTCCGAAGTTGATTTTTGTAAAATTATTGTATCCAGCCATTACAATAGGTCGCTTATAAGGTAATAGTCCTGGAGGGAGAACCTCCTTTATTGCCTTTGGAGTAGTTTCGTAAAATACTGTTAATATTTCGGATGAAAGAAACTTTGACGAACCTCCATTAAGGGTTTCACATACTTCATCTCTTGATCGCTTAAAACTCATTTAAAGATCTCCTATATTTCATATATTTTTGTGTTAATATTTAATTTAATCATAAAAATAATCAAAATATTCTGTTATTTCGTGATACTTTTAAAGCTATTGCATAAAGTGTAGATAGAAAAAGGATTCGAAAACGACATCAATTATAAAAAGGCATTAAGAAATTATAGTCTCTAGAAAGAGTCTAAGTAATTTTCTGGAAATAGTGTCAAAGCCCCAATTTCTTTCCAGAATCTGTCTGGCACTCTATTTACTTTATAAATCTATCCTCGTAACATTTCTTTAATCCAGGAACTCATATGATTTTCTTGATCTAGGAATCTCACAGAACTTATTATATTCTCAATCTTGTCAGCTTTGAATCTTAAGAGTGCATTAACTCTGAACTTGTCTTCTATTTCAGACCAAGTCATCGGATTTTGAGCCTGCCCCTTAGGTACTTCAATCTCCTTCATATAGACTTGACCATTACTTATCACTTCAAGTTTTACCGTAAACGGTGCTAATCCTGCGTCTTGAGTTACAGTTACTTTTTCAGTTATGCTATGAATGTGCATTGAACCAATATAGTTATAGCAATCCCATGTGACATTGTTGAATAATAGGGCAGCAGCTACTTGATAGTAGACGCTAAATTGGCTGTCTATTAAGTTATCAGGTTGGGCTTTTTCTGGATGCCCCGCCAGTTGATAGGTTAAGGCAGAAACCGTGGCGTTGATCTTTTCAATATTATCCGGTGTAATTTCAAATTCTTTTTTCATTTGTAAAATTCCATCAATCGCTCCATGTGTATATAAGCAGGCAGGGTATGGTTTAATGGCTGTATTTATGGTCATCCATTGTTTCCCAAGCCCTGTGATTAACAACTCTTGATTTGGTTCATCACTGTACGCATTTAACAGGCCGAATTTTCCCTCTAATGGTCTTGACGCTCCCAAGACCCCTTCTTCTGCGAACACTAAGCAAAGATTAGCATGGTAAGCTGCAAGGCCTGGATGCAACCGTTTATTCCATGAGCTATTTTCTAAGGATTGTAATGTACCAGCAGCCATGCTTAAACCTAATCCGAAGGCATTTTGCAATACTTCCTTTTTTACTTTAGCTATTCGGCTAACAGCCGCTATCGCACCAAACAGACCGGCCACCGCAGTAGGATGAAACCCTTTATCAAAGGAAGATTTTCCAATGGCTGCTCCAACCCTTACCTGCGTTTCATAACCAGCAATAATGCCTGCGAGGAAATCTTCTCCCTTCGCATTTCTCTGTTCAGCCGCCGCTAGGGCAGCTGAAATAATCGGTGCCCCAGGATTGCCCCCAGCAATTGCACTCAAATCATCATACTCGGCTGTATGGGCTAAAGTACCATTCAACATCGCAGCGTACGAATGGGGCAGGCTGAAACTGCTTCCAATAACAGTCCCATCTCCTGACCCCGCTTCGCGCTTAATGGCACTGATAATAGGATTAGTGGAATCTACTTCGTATGCAACCATTGCGACACCGATGTAATCCAAGACACTCTGTTTAATCCTGTCAATAACATCTCCAGGTATTTCCTCTAATTTCAAGTTAACAATGAAATCTACTAGTGTTTCGGTGGGAGTTTCTAACGTTTTCATTCCTACCACTCCTTTAAACTTACATTTACTATTCAAAATGAAGTCTAGTCCCCTACATCGTAATAAGGTAAAGGAATAGACTTAAAATCTATCGATTTTTTTTATTCTTCAGGATACAGCTTAAAACTTACATCAAGGATTTCATATCGAAGGGAATCGCCGGCTTCAAATCGGCCTGAAACCGCAGAAAAAATCGGACCATTCAAGTACGCCTCAACTGCCTCCTGACTTTCAAACAAATAAACCCCTCCGCGTTCCCCTGTTTCCAGATTGCTCACATAATATTTTTGTAGGAGCCCGTGCTCCTTTAATGCGCGAAACTTCGGAAGGCTTGCTTCTGACATTTGGGCAAGTTCCTCTGCCGATTTTGGACTTTTGAATGTTACTTTTAAGATTTTTCGACTCATTTTTTCTACCTCCTCAGATTACCCTCTTAACATACTAAATAGCTCTTTTACGGTTTTTTGTTCAGGAATAAAGTTAATGACTTTATCACTATTGAGAAAATCTAATGCATATTGAACCGTGGCAGCAACACCTAATTTTAAAGTGTCTTCATCGATATCAAAGTGTGGGTTGTGATGCTCTGCACCAGTCCCTTTTTCCTCGTTTTGAATTCCTAGAAAAGCAAACACACCAGGAAAGTATTTTTGATATAAACCAAAGGATTCTGAGGCCATCCACGCAGGATAATAATAGAGCGACTGGCTGCCAATCGATTTAGTTACTGCCTCCGACGCGATGGCAGCGCAGTCTTCCTGGTTGTAAACAATGGTATTCATCGGTTTTGTGTTCGATAAATATTCATAAGTACATTCGTGTAATGCACAGGCATTTTCTAGGATTCTTTCAAATTCTTGTTTGGCTTTAAGTCCTTGTTCATAATGTAAATAGCGAAAACTTCCTCTAAATTCTAAAGAATCCGGGATAATATTTCCTGCATATCCAGCATTGATCATCCCAATGGCAAATGTGATTGGTTTAAATGGGTCTAATTTATTGATCCGCATCTGTTTTACTTTAGAGTAAACATCGTGAAAACAATCGATAGGTGAATTGACTTCATCCGGTCTAGAGGCGTGGCCGCCCCTCCCTTTTATAACGATTCTAAAAGGGAAAGCACTTGCCATCCTGGGACCAGGGTCAACTGATATTTTTCCAGCCGGGATATCTGATTTTAGGTGGATTCCCCAGACTCCATGCGAACCGATTTCAGTTATCCTTTGCAACAGAGGATAAATTCCCCCGCCAATTTCCTCGCCTTGTTCAAAGGCAAGAATCACACTTCCTGTTAATCTATCTTTATTTTCTGATAAAATTTTTGCCGCACCAAGCAGCATGGCCGTATGACCATCATGGCCACAGGTATGTGCTGCATTACTATTTTTCGAGATGACAGTTTTGCATTGCTTTAAATTTGTTTCTTCCTCTTTCATTGGCAGCGCATCCAAATCAGCGCGTAAAATGATGGATTTCCCCTCTTGCTCACCTCTAATAATGCCAATTACTCCACCATTTGGAACCAATTCATATCCTATACCCATTTTTTCCAATTCATTTATTACAACTTTAATGGTGCGCTCCTCTTCCATACTGATCTCAGGGTGAGAATGTAAATCTCTTCTTATTCCAATAACATAATCCTCAATACGTTTAGCAGATTTAAAGAAATCCATTGATCCTTTATTAGCAGATTCATAAGTTTTCATAAAATTACTACTCCTCGTTTTATGCTAGGCAGGGTCGTGGCACGCGACCCAATGACCTTTGTCGATTTCACGAAACAGCGGCTGTTCTTCTCTGCACCTTGCTGTTGCTGCCGGGCATCGAGTATGAAAACGACAGCCTGATGGCGGGTTTGCCGGAGATGGAATTTCCCCTTTTATCGAAATGAATTCCCGCCGTCTAGTTGGATCGACGACTGGAATGGAACTTAAAAGCCCCTTCGTATAGTGGTGAGCAGGTTTATTGAAAAGCTCTTCACTATCAGCAATTTCAACTAAATTCCCTAGATACATGACCCCGATTCGATCCGAAATATAGCGGACAATATTTAAGCCATGAGCGATAAATAGGTACGTTAATCCCAAATCCCTTTGCAATTCTTGCATTAAATTAACGATTTGAGCTTGAACGGAAACATCTAATGCAGAAACCGCCTCGTCAGCCAACACAAATTTCGGGTTAAGGGCTATGGCCCTGGCAATTGCAATCCGTTGCCGCTGCCCTCCGGAGAACTCATGTGGATAACGCTCAAAGCTATTTTTATTTAATCCGACCAATTCCAGTAATTCTTCTACTCTTCTACGCTGTTCTATCTGATTTAATGATTCATGAACTCGTAATGGCTCACTAATAATATTGCCAACCTTCCAGCGTGGATTAACCGAACCATAAGGATCTTGATAAATCATTTGCATATTCTTTCGGGAATCCTGCATTTCTTTTCCGCTTAGCTTCGAAAGATCGGTCCCTTCAAAAAGCACTTTACCGGATGTAGCCTTTTCGAGCTGCAGCAAGACACGCCCCAGCGTTGATTTTCCACTTCCGGATTCACCTACAAGGCCGAATGTCTCTCCTTTTTTTATGGAAAAAGAAACATTATCAACCGCCCGAATATATTTTTGGGATCGGTTAAATAGACTTGTACCCACTGAATAATATTTGCTCAGTCCTTGTACCTCAAATAAATTTTCAGTTCGTTCTCTCATTCCTTCCCGCAAGGAAGTCAGTTGACCGGAACCATTTGTGGAAGGTTGACCTTGCAGCCAGCTGCTTTCCTTCACCAACTCTTCGGAGTACCAACATGCCGTTCTTCTGCCGCTTACTTCTCTTAATGGCGGTGCCTCATTCCTGCATCGTTCCGTTGCAAATGCACAGCGCGGGTGAAAGATACAGCCAGTTGGCAGATTGGCTAAATGTGGTATCGATCCTTCTATTGAAAAAAGCTTTTCATTCCTGTCGTTATCCAATGCCGGTATGGATTGAAGCAATCCTCGGGTGTATGGATGGTACGGCAGTTCAAAGAGGTGTCTAACGTCTGCTTCCTCCACAATGCTTCCGGCGTACATGACGATAATCCTATCAGCTACCTCGGCAGCAATTCCCATATCATGAGTGATCAAGAGAATCGACATGCCAAATTCTTCTTTCAGCTCTTCCAAAAGCTGCAAGATTTGTGCTTGAATCGTAACATCCAAAGCCGTTGTCGGCTCATCCGCGATTAATAATTCAGGTCCGCAAGCAAGTGCCATGGCAATCATCGCCCGCTGAAGCATCCCGCCAGACATTTCATTTGGATATTGCTTCATCCTTAATTCTGGCTCGGGTATACCGACTCTGCGCAATAAATAGATTCCATGTGCCCATGCCTCACGCTTACTTGTCCGTTTATGCTCCAAAATTGTTTCAGTAATTTGGCTTCCAATTGTAAAAACAGGGTCAAATGCAGCCATCGGCTCCTGAAAAACCATAGCTATTTTTTTCCCTCGGATTGATCGCAGCTTTTTTTGAGATAACTGTGCCAGATCATCTCCACCAAACATGATGTTACCATTTGAGATTTTCCCATTTTCATAGTCAATCAATCTCATAATGGCTTTTGAGTAAACTGTTTTCCCACTGCCAGATTCTCCGACAATACAAACAGTTTCCCCAACTTTCAACTGCAATGTTACATCATGTAAAGCAGTCAGGAGCCCATTTTTAGTGGTAAAATCAACTCGTAATTGCTGTACGTCCAGCAGCTGGTTCATCGTACTCCTCCTCTACCTGCTCCTGTTTGTTTTAGGATCTAATTTATCACGTAGTTTATCGCCAATAACATTAACTGATAGTACGAAAAAAGAAATTGCAAGTCCTGGAAAAGTTGAGATCCACCAACCAACAGATAAATATCCTCTCCCCTGAGAGAGCAATGACCCCCAATCCGGGACTTCTTTAATGACACCAAGACCTAAAAAGCTTAATCCTGCACCGACTAGCATGGATGTACCAATACCAATGATGGCCATGACAAAGATCGGCGACCAGGAATTAGGAAGAATATGCCAAATGAATATTCGCCAATTAGAGGTCCCAATCGAATGAGAGGCAGAAACATATTGACGCTTCTTAATACTCATCACCTGGCCTCTCATGATTCTTGCATACCCCGGTACTGCAGAAATGGCAACGGCCAGCACAATATTCGTTAGGCTAGGTCCTAATGCTGCTGCTATAGCAATCGCTAGTAAAATACCTGGGATTGTCATTAATATATCAATGAACCGCATAAAGACCGTATCAACCACTCCGCCAATATAACCCGACACTGCCCCAATCGTTCCTCCGATACAAACACCTACAAGAACGGAAGCAAACCCTATTAGCAAGGAATCGCGGCTTCCGTAAATAACCAGACTTAAAACATCTCTACCGAAATAATCCGTGCCAAACCAATGCTTCGCATTTGGAGCACTCAAAATCTGATCTGATTGCATCAATGTTGGGGAATATGGAGCAATCCACTGTGGAAACAAAGCAAATGCAATGATAAGTATTACCACTATTCCTGATATATAGATAAATAGATTTGAAAATGATAGGAATGGTTTCCATTTACTATTCCTTAATACTGGCATTTTCATGGCTGGGCTTGTTTCGGTCATCTCCTTCATCTCCTGCCCCCTCCTTTAACAAAAGTAATAGAATTACAGCGAACGCCGAACACGTGGATCAATGACCGAATAAGAAAGATCAACCAATAGATTCACTGTCACATAAACAATTGCTGAGATGAACACTGCTCCCTGAATGACAGGAATATCCTTTGCTAAAATTGCATCTGCAATAACCCTTCCTAGCCCCTGCCGTGAAAAGACTGTTTCGATGACAACCGTCCCTGCCATAAGGTCGCCGATATATATGCCAATAATAGTGATAGCGGGAATCAGGGCATTTCGGAAAGCATGACGATACATGATTAATTTTTCTGATAATCCCTTGGCCCTCAATGTGACTATAAATTGTTCATTAATGACATCGACCATACTGCTGCGGACCATTCGGATAATTAGACCTGCCCCAATCAGCCCTAAGGAAATAGATGGCAATATGAGTGTCTTGAAACTATCTGATCCCATCGCTGGCAGCCAGCCAAGATTTAATGAAAAAATCATGATTAAGAGAATTCCGGTCCAAAAGGTTGGCATGGAAATTCCGAACAATGCGACAATTTTTGCAACGAAATCAATCCAGTGATTTTGATAAATGGCTGATAACACCCCAAGCGCTACCCCAATGACAACAGCGAAGATAGCACTTGTGATAGTTAAGAGAAGAGTCGAAGGGAGATGCTGTAAGATTTTTGGCAAAACCGGCTCATTTGAAATAAACGAGGTTCCAAAATCCCCCATCAACACTCCTGTAAAATAATGTACAAATTGCATATAGAATGGTTGATCTAACCCCAATTGCTTACGAAGGTTCTCAATCATCTCCGGTGTGGCGGTTGTCGGATCAACCATTGACATCACTGGATCCCCTGGCAGCAAGTACATAATGCAGAATACGAGAACCAATGAACCAAAAATGGAAATCAATGAGATCCAAAGCCTTCCTAGAATCTTCCCAAACACTCCTCGTCATCTCCCTCCGTACGTTATTTTGAAATGGTCACATCATTAAACATTGGGTAGGTCATAAAATCAAATTTTAATCCAGCTACTTTCGAAGAAGCTGCAACTGTATAAGGATAAACATAGACAGGAATAGATATTGTTGTATCGATGATTCTGGTTTGAATTTTCTTATACATATCCGTACGTTTTGACTGGTCATGTTCAACTGAAGCTTCTTCAATTAATTGATCAAGTTCTTTATCATCCGATTTCCCCGGGAGGAAAATCCCATTAGTATTAGCAGGGGAATGATAGTATGAATTTATTGACATTGGATCTGAAGCTACTGAGCTTATCCCATAAACATCATAATTTTTACTTCCTAATACACCATAAATATCCGTAATTACTTCGATGTTGACAGCAACTCCAATTGCTTTTAACTGATTTTGTATCATGGCGGCAATATCGTGCCTTTTTTCTCGATTAGGGGCAGAAACAACATATTGAATGGTTAACTTTTTCCCATCCTTTTCACGGATTCCGTCAGATCCCTTTTTATATCCAAGCTCATCCAATAATTTACTAGCTTTAGCGGTGTCAGGCTTCCAGCTCTCGACTAAAGATTTATCATACCCTAGCATACCTGGAGTAAGCGGTGACCATGACCTTTCATACGTTCCTAAGTAGAGAGTTTTAACAATGGCATCTAAATCAATTGCCAGTTTAATCGCTTCACGAGCCTTTTCATCCTTCCAAGGTTCCCTTAACTGATTAAAAAATAGTGTATATGGTAATCCAGGTGTTTCCATTTGTTCCACTTTTAAATTTGGCTGCTTTTTAATGGTTAACATATTTTGCGGCGGAATGCTTTCAACAGCTAGAACCTGGCCGCTTTCCACACTGCCAATCCTTGTTGCTTCTTCCGGAATAATTTTGAAAGTCAGCTTATCAATATATGCTGGACCTTTATTGTCAAAAGAATTGGGTCCCCAGTGGTATTCACTATTTTTTTCAAGTCGAATTTCTTGATTTTCTGCCCAGCTGACAAATTTAAACGGTCCGCTGCCAACCGGATTTTTGCCGAATTGGTCGCCATACTTTTCAACTGCAGCAGGGGAAACCATGCCTAAAAATGGTTGAGCTAAATTGCTTAGTAATGCAGGAAATGACTGTTTAAGATTTACTCTGACTGTATACTCATCAATTACCTCAGACGTTTCATATGGTCCAATTAATTTGGCTGCGTTAAGAGACGCAGTTTTGGGATCGATAATTCGGTCAAAATTAAATTTAACTGCTTCAGCGTTAAAAGGGGTTCCATCATGAAACTTGACATCTTTCCGCAGTTTAAATGTATAGCTTTTACCATCATCAGAAACGGTCCACTCAGTAGCAAGCCAAGGCTTTATCGATGCATCAGGTAATTGAATAACAAGACTATCAAATATACTTCTCATGATGCGAGCAGAGTTATCTTTCGGTGTAACATGGGGGTCAAATGGATCTGGTGAGGTTGCGATTGCATAAGTCATTTCCCCGCCTTTAACAGATTCAGTGTTTTTTGCCGTTTTTTCCTTATCGCCAGTACTGCTAGTGTTACTTGAACAGCCAGCCACAATAATCATTAATATTGTGATTAGTCCCAAGAATCTCGTCCACTTTACCTTTTTCAAATTCTTCAGCCCCTTTGCAATTTTCAGATTATTCACTTGAAAAAATCATGAAGCGAAATTTAATGAAGATCATCAAATTCCCTAGCGATTCTTTCAAGTGCTTCCTTTATAATCGGTTTTGGTGATGGCAGACAAATCCTTTGAAACGGTAATCCTTCAGCTCCAAACCTTATGCCATCTTCTAGCAAAACATTGGCTTTATTATAAATTCGGTCATGTACTTCTTGAGGTGATAAACCATAGCCGCTGAAATCCAGCCACATCATATATGTCCCTTCAGGTATTCTTGTTTTCACTTTCGGCATCCGTTCTAAAAGGAATTCTATCACATAAATCATTGTTTCATCTATATACGCTATCAACTGCTCCAGCCAATCCTCGCCATCATTGTAAACTGAAATCAGTGCTGAAATGGTAAATGGAGAAGGTAATTGTATCCCCATCTTTTCTTTAAATAAATTTCTCACTTCTGCATTAGGTATTACAACGTTGGTACAATGCAGCCCAGCTACATTAAATGTTTTGTTGATCGCTGTACACGTGATAATATGCTGTGTATTATCAACAGCTTTTACAATTGGAGTGAAGGTTTGATTCCTTCTTATTAAATCTCCATGGATTTCATCTGCAACAATTAATACATTATGTTTTTCACAAATATCCGCTAGTTTTTCAAGTTCTTCTTTACTAAAAATTCTGCCAACAGGATTATGAGGACTGCATAAAATGAACATTTTTGTCTTTTCCTCTTTTGCTTTTTCCTCAAAATCATCAAAATCGATTGTATAGTATCCATTACCGTCATTTTTAAGAGCATTATTCCTAACAATTCTTCCATTACTTTCTACGACTTTTGTAAAAGGCGGATATACCGGCCTTTGAATAATGATTCCATCACCAGGACTTGTAAACGCA
Organism: Neobacillus sp. PVCKKU3; assembly: GCF_058323225.1. Classification (NCBI taxonomy): domain Bacteria; kingdom Bacillati; phylum Bacillota; class Bacilli; order Caryophanales; family Bacillaceae; genus Neobacillus; species Neobacillus sp. PVCKKU3. The sequence goes on along the minus strand of NZ_JBLVQN010000030.1, from coordinate 26,481 downwards.
TTCACTGCTGTATGTAAAGCATGAATCGTACCTGGACTATAGACGATTTCTTCTTTGGCAATATTCCAGTCATATTTCTTTTTAAACCATTGCTGTATGGCTTGGTAGTACTCTTTCGGGAAAGTTGAATAGCCAAATATTTTATGATCTACTGTTTTATGCAAAGCGTCAATAACTGGTTGCGGAACAGGAAAATCCATGTCTGCAGTGAATAATGGGAGCGTATGTTGGTCATATCTTTCAGTTAGACCCTTTAGTTTAATTGCCTCACCACCGTCCCATTTCGCAGAATAAGTTCCTCTCCGATTAACTATTTCGTCAAAATTATAGTGTAATTTTTTGCTTGTCTGGATGTTAATTTGATTCAAATTGTTCAACCTCCAATCGGGTTCAATAGATTTATTCGATAATGTAATTTTTAAAAAAGTTTGAACTTTCATAATTTACTATCGATTATTTTCATACTAAATGTTATTTGTTATAATGTAAAATATAGATTATTAATGTTAATATTAATTATAACTATGTGTGGTGATTCTAATGCGAATAGAACAATTTGAGTATATTAACGATTTGTCGAAAACTAGCTCTATTACCATTTCAGCAGAACGATTTAACATATCCCAGCCAAGCATGAGTTTGGCCGTTGCTGCTCTAGAAAATGAATTAGGGATAAAAATCTTCAAACGCTCAAGAACTGGAACCCATCCAACCGAGGCAGGAAAGGAAATTATTGTAAAAGTTCAGGAAATCCTAAGAAATATTGAAGAATTAAAAGAAATGGGGAGTATTCAACAGGCGCTGGTTACTGGGCGTTTATCAATCAGTGCCACTCCAGCTATTTGGATGGCCTTATTACCTAAAACATTAACCTCATTTGCCCAAAAATATCCAGGGGTAGAATTCTCTGTTTCCGAGGAACCTACTTCCGTTATTAGGGAAAAAGTAATTGACAGAAAGTTGGATTTAGGAATTATTGTTCATTTCACAGATTATGTAGAGCAAAATAAATCTTTGTCCTTAAAGACCCTATTACACAGCAAAATGATGGCATGCGTTGGTCAGCATTCACCTCTTGCCAATAAGAATCGTGTATCATTCAAGGAATTATTTAAATATCCGCTTGTCAGCGATTCTCCTCCCTTCAGAGAATGGTTAACACAATTCGGAAACCCAAATTTTTTATTTAAATCCGGTAGTATGGAGGTTGCAAAAAATATTATTGCGGAAGGTTTTGCCGTCGGTTTTTTCCCTCATATCAATTTAAAAGGAGATTTATTTGTCCAATCCGGTAAACTCGTCCCTCTTGAAATAATAGATTCAGAAATGGAGGATTTAGCATTTAGCTTAATTCAGTTAAAAAATCATAAATCAATAGCAAGTCAAGAGTTTATCAAAGAGCTCAAAAACCAGCTTACTCTTTTTCAACATATATGGCTTACATAATAAACAAAGCAGTACTATCAATGGTGATAGCACTGCTTTGTTTATTTCTTCAAGTTATTTCCTCTTCCCATACGTCACTTCAAGTCCCGCTTGCACATCCATTTGAATCCCATACTGTGGAATCGGATAGCGCATTCCGTTTTTGCTTAAAGCCTCTAATCCATCTAAAGCCTTTAACAAATCTTCTGGTGGTAAAGCCATTAACAATTCATCGTCCAACACCCCGCCAAACCTGCGTTCGGCAAAACAAGGAATGGACAGGCTTGGTTTTCTTGTTGCAAGGGCTCGACCCCATGAATCTGCACAGGAAGATTCCCCAACAACACTCCATTCAAATTTTTCAAAGTTTCTCCACTGCAGTCCGTTAATAAAAAGAATCATTTGCCCAGGGGTGCCATAAATGAGACAGATGTCGGGGTCAGGCAGCCGATTGGAAACAAGCGGAGCAACGGCCATCGCCTCATATTTCCCATGAGGTACAACCGTCATTTCCCGCTGGTGTTTCGCTGAATCCTGCTGGTTTTCAAACCAAACGCCCGCCATTTGCTCTCCTGATAGCCACTCTTCATTTCGCGGATGTAATCCCAAGACCACCTGGCATTGTGCACCGACTAGATCTTCGGCAGTGATACCTACCGTCCAGCCCAATCTTGATGCTTGGGCAACAATTTGGTCGGTTGTGTGGATGCTTTTTGGCCGTCGTATCTTTGGAATGGCTTCCATATCCTCTTTCTTTTCAAACATTTTCATGCCAATTGGAATGGTTTTAATTTTGAGGTATTGATTTAGCCTATCAACAATAGCTTGCCAATCGTACGCCTTCTTAACATTCTCCATCTTAAAACCCCATTTCTCTTTTATATGAATCCATCTATTTATCATTCTATGCAATTTTCCGAATAAAAAAGACATTCTAGTGTTATTCATCTCAGAAACCAATTACAACATTTAAAGTTTTACCGCATCCCCCTTCCATCTTTTACTGCCTTTTCCAGTCTTTTAAGCCCCTCTTCTAAAATGGATCTCGGACAGCCGATATTCATTCGAATAAATCCTTCCCCTCCGGGTCCATAGGTGTAGCCTTGATTAAAAGCAACATTTGCGTGCTTTAACATGAATTGTTGAAGACCATCTTTATCTAAACCAAGTTCCTGACAGTCAAGCCATACAAGATAGCTTGCCTCAGGTTTAATCACTTTAATTTCCTTGATATTGTTTTCCATGTATTCGCTCAGGAAATTGAGGTTTTTTTCAATATATTCAACCACTTGTTCCAGCCATTCACCGCCAAAACGATAAGCGCTTTCAGTCGCGACAATCCCAAATGTATTCGTATGTCTTAGCGACAGCCGATTCATCGTCGCATTAAATTCATCTCTCAGCTTTTCATTGGGGATAATGATATTTGATGTCTGCAAGCCTGCCAAATTAAAGGTTTTGCTGGGGGCAGTACAGACAATGGTATGCTCAGCAAATTCTTCAGAAATGGAGGCAAAGACTGTATGTGCTTTTCCTTTAAAAACCAAGTCGCAATGGATTTCATCGGAAACTATGAGAATATTGTTCTCGATACAAATCTTCCCTAGTTCAGTAAGTTCTTCTTTTGTCCAAACACGTCCTGATGGGTTGTGAGGATTACAAAGAATCAGCATTTTGACGTTTTCATCGATTCTATTTCGCAGGTCTTCAAGGTCCATCGAGTAGTCACCGTTTTCATATTTTAGCTGATTATACACAACTTGACGGTTATTATTTACAACGGCATTGGTAAACGGATAATAAACCGGAGGCTGGATCACAATTTTGTCTCCAGGATTCGTAAAGGTTTGGACAAGATAATTTAATGCCGGTACCACACCTGGACTGTAGCATATCCATTCTTTTTGTACACTCCAGCTGTACCTTTCCTGCATCCAATCAATAATCGCACGATAATAGTTGTCTGGACGTGTGGTGTAGCCAAAGATCCCATGCTCAGCCTTTTTGATGATGGCTTCAATCACTGGTGCAGGTGATTGAAAATCCATGTCCGCCACCCACATGGGCAGCAAATTCTTTTCCCCAAATAAATTTTCTGTTTCATCCCATTTTGCAGAAGCGGTATTATGCCTATTAATTTCGATGTCAAAATTGTACTTCAACTTTGATTTCCTCCCTGATCAGTTTTGCAAACTCAAAACCTTAGTCATAAGAAAAACTATTAGCCTTGATATGTTTTCTGAATTAATTGAATGTTTTGTTTTATTTAACCATATAAATTGTTCCTATGTAAAATATTAATTCTTATAGAAGTTTTCAATTTGTCTATAGTTACACATTTAATACTAGAGTCTGGCCCAAACCTCCTTTTAAAAATTGTCTGGATTACTGCCTCAGAATGAAACTTGGCCCATTGTGTTACATTAATTTGGACAAAATAATAATGAAAATGTTTTGACATTTGAATGAAAATGCTGTAAATTATCAAATGTACGAACAATAAAAACATAACCTCAATGGAATATTCGTGTTTAGGAGTGTAATTCATGGATACAGTATTTGATTACGAAGATATTCAATTAATTCCCGCAAAATCAATCGTAAAAAGCCGTTCTGAGTGTGACACAAGCATCGAATTTGGCGGTCATAAATTTAAATTACCAGTAGTACCAGCAAACATGCAGACAATCATCGATGAAAAAATTGCTATTTTCTTAGCCGAAAACGGTTACTTCTATATCATGCACCGTTTCCAGCCGGAAACACGCATTGATTTTGTGAAAGACATGCAAGCACGCGGTCTGATTGCATCCATCAGCGTGGGCGTGAAAGAAGGAGAATATGAATTTGTCCAGCAGCTTGCCGATAAAAACTTGACACCTGAGTTTATTACCATCGATATCGCACATGGGCATTCCAATGCTGTAATTGATATGATTAAGCATATTAAAAAACTAATTCCTGGCAGTTTTGTCATCGCCGGTAACGTTGGGACACCAGAAGCGGTAAGAGAATTGGAGCATGCAGGTGCAGATGCAACAAAGGTCGGGATTGGACCTGGTAAAGTATGCATTACAAAAATTAAGACCGGATTTGGTACAGGCGGCTGGCAGTTAGCTGCATTAAGATGGTGTGCGAAAGCCGCTAGTAAGCCGATTATCGCAGACGGCGGCATCCGCACTCACGGTGATATCGCTAAATCTGTCCGTTTCGGAGCATCCATGGTGATGATTGGTTCGTTATTTGCGGGTCACGAAGAATCTCCTGGTGAAACATTCGAGAAAGATGGAAAGTGCTATAAGGAATATTTCGGTTCTGCTTCTGAATTTCAAAAAGGCGAACGAAAAAATGTTGAAGGCAAAAAAATGTACGTAGAACATAAAGGGAAATTAATCGATACATTAGTTGAGATGGAGCAAGACCTGCAATCCTCGATCTCTTATGCGGGCGGAAATAAGCTGAAGGATATCCGTACTGTTGACTATGTTGTCGTGAAGAATTCTATTTTTAATGGAGATAAAGTTTATTAAAGTTCAAATGCCTGCCAATCCGGCAGGCATTTTTTGTTTGCTATAAATACTATTTTTCAACTTCAGGTCTTGCCCTTTTTATAAAGAATGCCAATAATAAAGCAACTGCAGCAATTCCAGTAGCAACGACAAAAGCGTCGTTAATGCCGCTGATCGTGGCTTCCTTCATGGCTTCACCATAGATAGAATAGGTTGCCAGCATTTTCCCTTGTTGAACAGGGATTCCAGCCGCCGCCGCAAGTCCCTGACCAAGACCAGATAATTTAGCAGCTAGATATGGATTTGCACTCGTTATCACATTGGCGAAATTCGCAGAATGAAATTCACTTCTCGTCGTCATCACAGTAACAAGAAAGGCAGTACCAAGACTACCGGCAACGGTTCTCGCCGTATTTGAAGCGGATGTTCCATGACCCGCCAGCTTTAATGGCAATTGATTCATCCCCTCTGTTTGAACCGTCATCGCTAAGAAAGACATTCCAAACATTCGCATGACATAAAGCAGCATAATATAGCCATACGATGTAGACATCGTTAATTTCGTAAACTGCCATGTTGTGACGACCGTAATAATCAGACCGAAAACGGCCAGCCAACGGGCACCCATTTTATCAAATAGCCTGCCGGAAATCGGCATCATCACCGCCATGACAATGGCTCCAGGCAGCATTAACAAACCTGAATCCAGAGCGGTAAAGCCGCGAATATTTTGCAGATAGATTGGCAGTAAGATCATCGCGGCAAACATCGCCATGTTAATGATCATCCCGATGATTGTGGTTAAAGCAAAGATATCATATTTGAAGACGCGCAATTCCAGCATTGGCTGGTCGGTTGTTAATTCCCGCCAGATAAAGGCGATTAAACCAATCACGCCAATTGTTAAGGAAACCACCACCTGCGCACTGTCCCAGCCATTATTCCCTGCTTCACTGCAGCCGTATAGCAAGAACCCTAAACCAAGCGTCGATAGAATAAATCCGGGAGTATCAAATTTTGGTTTTGTTATTTCGATAACATCCACCATCCAAACAGACGCCAGGATTATGGACAAAATGCCAAACGGAATGACAATATCAAATAATACACGCCAATCATAATGACCTATCAGCCATCCTGACAAGGTCGGACCGATTGCTGGGGCAAAAAGCATAGCGACACCCATAAGCCCCATCGCCGCACCACGCTGATTTGGAGGGTATATGGTCAGAAATACAGTCATCAAGAGCGGCATAATGATACCGGCACCTGCAGCCTGGACAATCCTTCCCAACATTAAAAGCGAGAAGGTTGGTGAGATCGAGCAGATAACGGATCCCAGGGTAAAGGATATGACGGCAAAAATAAATAATTTCCTTGTTCCCAGCCTTGCTGTTAAAAAAGCGGTGATGGGAATAATGATCCCGTTCGTTAACATATACCCTGTAGAAAGCCATTGAACTGTGCTTGCAGAAATGGCTAAATCATTCATAATATGTGGAATCGCCACATTCAATAAGGTTTGATTCAGAATCGCCATAAATGCACCGAGCATCATGGCTGCAACCACTTTGCCACGTTTCCCTTCAAATTGCTCCGCCTTTGAGGAAGTGGCTGCTGGCTTTCTTGCTGGTTGTTCTTTTTCTTTCGTCTTTTCAATCGCTTCAGTTAGATACTTTTGTTCAGATTGTTCTTCTTCTTTTGACTGCTTTTCAACTTCCTTCATTGAAGCAGTGTGATCTTCTTGTTCAGGCTGGTCAGCCCTTGCAGCCTGCAATTCCTGTTTTTTAGATTTATTTTGTTTTTTCAACATTACATTAACAAATATTAAAAGAAGGACCGATATAAGAATATAACCTGCGATATATATGGTCATGTCATCACCTACTTATGAATTCGCACTGTCACATTCATACCAGGAACTATTCTTTCTCCGTAATGATCAAGCGAAATTTTTACAGGTACAACTTGTGTTTCTTTTGTGTAATTTCCTGAAGCATTATTTTTTGGTAAAAGCGAGAAAGTTCCAGCGGTCGCTAAGCCGATTTCTTGAACCTTTCCGCTCAAGGTGATATTTGGAAATGCATCCACATAAATATCGACATTCTGGCCAACTTTCACATCATTCAAATTGGTTTCTTTGACATTGGCTGTTACCCATAGATGGTCAAGATCATAGCTAACGGCAAGCGGTGTTCCTGCTGCAACCATTGTATTTTCCACAGCATTTGTTTGGACAATGGTGCCATTAGCAGGTGCTTTAATGTCCACATCGACTGCCCCTTTGTCACTTACCATTTGAACTGTGCCAATCGTGTCATCCTTCGCGAATGAATCGCCTGTCTTCCCTTCCCACTTAGTCAATTTTCCGGTCGCCGGAGCAGCAACACTTACCTGCTGGCCGGCAATTTGGGCGTTGTCGGTGGATAAATAATTGACAGATTGATTAAAGTAGTAATAACCTGCAAAACCCCCGCCTACTAAAATAATCAGTAAGATGACATTTAATAAAATCATGCGTTTCGCGTTCATAAATGATAAGTCCTCCTCATTATTCGCTTAAGATATCTTGGATTTGCTTGTGGATGCGTAATAAATGCTGGATATCCTCTTCCGGCAATTGTTTAATCTTGTTCAGCTTTTGGACAAGTTCAGATTCATTTAAAATCGCCTGCTCCAATTTATCTTCGCCTTTTTCCGTCAGATGAATCGTAATGGCGCGGCGGTCATGAGGCGGATTACGGCGTTCGATATAACCGCTTTGCACGAGCCGGTCCACTACCCCGCTGACGGTACTATTCGTTAATTTTAGGATTTCTGCTAGTTCCACTAATCCCAGATTTGGACGCTGGGAAATTTTATACAAAGCCTTCAGCTGAACAACGGTTAATCCGTTCTTATCAGCATCTTTTTTCGAAACTTTAAAAAGAAGCTTGCTTATATCTGAAAATGAATTCAGAATCTCACTGTTATAGGCAGTCTTCATGTCCCCTCCTCCTTTTTAGGTATTATTTACTATACAAATATTTCGTATACGAAATAATTTGTGTTACCTATAATCGCACATATTCCTTTTTCCTGTCAATTGGTTTATCTATCCATTAATAAAAATTTAATATTTATAAACTAGCTCCAGTTACAATATTTAAAGGAATCTTCCTTTCGACGTTGAATTTCTTATTAACACATTCTAAGAACTAACACATAAGGGGGAACAAGATTGCAAATTGAACAATTAGAATTTATCGTTTCAGTTGCAAAATACCAATCCTTTTCGAAGACGGCTGAGAAACTTCATATCTCCCAATCGGCCATCAGCCAATCCGTCAAGAAGCTGGAAGACGAGATCGGCATCGAATTATTCCACCGGGTCCGGACAGGTGTCATTCCTACTGAAAAAGGGAAACAAATCATTGAATATGCCCAAGTTGTATTGGATAAATTCAGCCTGTTAAAAGATAAAATTTCCGACTTAAGATTCACGGAAAAAAGAGAACTAAAAATCGGCATTGTTACAGGGTTGTATCTCCCTTTCCTGCCAACCCTCCTGTCAGAACTAAAAAGTGAATTTCCAGAACTGATCATCAGTTTCACAGAAAAAAGCTCAATGGAAATTGCTGAATCGATCATCAACAAAGAGTTGGATATTGGGGTTATTCCCATCTATGAAAACACCTTAAAAAAGGAAGAAAAAATAGATTTTGAAGTTTTAATGGAAATCAAAATGCTGGTATATATGAGTAACGACTCACCGTTAGCCCAGCTTCCCTATGTCACACCAGAACATTTAGCAAATCAAACCTTTGTCGCCTTTAACGGAGAATTTACGAATTGGTACTATGAGAATTACATAAAACGAAATGGAAAAATAGAGGTCTTATTTACATCCAACAATAATGAAACAATCCGGGAAGCCATTAGAAAGGGGATTGCCATAACCATCGACACTGGAATGGAACTCATTAATAACCCTTTTGTTAAGAGTGGTGAAATTGTATCTCTACCTTTAGTAGAACCTTTAACAGTCAAAACCCATTTTGGATTTGCCAGGCTAAAGAATAAGACCAGTTTAACGCAGGAAAGGGTATTTACGAGGTTATTTACAGACCATTTAAATGCAATATATAAGGAAAGACAGACTGTCTAACTCCAAAAAAAGTCGGTGTTCTAGCAGAAATGAACACCGACTTTTATCTTATTCTCCATTCTCAAATAATAGTCTTTCCCGCTCTTCTCTGCTGATGTTGCTTCGATGGACATTTTTAAAATAAAAAGCAAGTATCGTCAAAATGATGATGGATAAAACAATCAACTCAGGAACCGTCAAACCTCCCAAAGGGTTTAAAGGTGTGTATAAGAAAAGGAAGAAAACAAGAGAAAGAATGGCTAACCATCCTACCGCCCCGCCGTATGCGACTCGATAAGGGCGGTTTAAATTCGGCTGTTTTTTCCTTAGCACCATAAAGGTGATGACGACCAATAACCAAGAACAAACCATCATAAAGCCAGAAACATTTACAATATTCATAAATATTTTTTGACTGGTCCCGAGGAACGCCCCTAAACTGCTTAAAATGAATAAGAACATGACGGCTTTGGCCGGTGTCTTATTGATCCTATGCAACTCTGAAAAGCCCTTTGAAATATATTTGGCCCTGCCGAGCGCAAACAATACCCTGCTTCCAGCTAGATAAGCGGCATTCCATGATGTTAACATCCCAATCAAAGCTGCAATCGCCACAAATATTTTGGCGGTTTGCGATCCATGAAACAGCTGGACCAATGATTCGAGAACGACAATTTGGGCGGTCTGGCGCATTTCCAAATTGGCTGAAAAGCCTGTCCCGATAATGATCAGAATATAGAATACAGCACTTGCCCAAACTGTAATGACGACCAGTCTGCCAATCATTTTTGGTTTTACATTGGTTTCTTCGGCTGCCTGGGCAACCACGTTAAATCCTGCTAAGAATCCCGGTACCATTAATAAGGTCAGGGAAATTCCTGATAAAGAGGATACCAATGGCTTGGCGTTGTCTATATCTCCTAGGCTGACACCGACGATGACATAAAAGACGGCTGCCAGCAGCATAACGGCAACTGTAATAGTTTGAAAAAATTTTGAGAATTCAACGCCTTTCATATTTAGATAGGCAAAGAAAAAGTTAAACAAAATGGAAATAATTACATAGGACGCATAAATTGTTTCTCCGCCAACACTGTATAATGCTCCTATTTTGGGCAATGGGAATCCGAGTGCACTAAGAATAATCGGCAGCATGATGGTCTCAACCACAATTAATGTAAGTAGCCCATATCCCACGCAGGCCCCCGCGAAAAAAGCCCAACGGTCACCTAACCCTTTAAATGTGTAAACGATGTCCCCGCCTGCCCTCGGCATCGCTGAAGCAAGCTCGGCATAGGCAAGCCCGACAAAGGAGCAAAGAATACCGCCAACCAAGAAGGCAATGACCCCTCCCATACTGCCCGGAACGGATGTCCAAACCCCGGCATACATAACCCACGTCCAACCAACCGCTGCCCCTACACCAATTGTTAACAAATCCCATTTTGATAATGACTTTTTTAACTGTGCATTTTGCTTCGAACCGGAGGTTACGAGTTCCTTTTTTTTCACTGCTTGCATGTATTCATCTCCCTACCGATAACTGCATCATTATGGCTAACACACTAGTAATTCTTCTCGAACAGCGGTGTTTTTGTCAGCGCTTTTTCCAGCGTTCCTGCTTCACACCAAATAATTTCAGGGGTGAGTCTCGCCTCTGTATGAAGGGCGTTTTTGATTCTTTCTTCAAGCCCAAGCAAATCTCGCTGGTTCAATTGATATCCGTATTCTACTTTCAACTTCAGTGGAGGCACAACCCGCGGCGGCGGATTATCAAGAACAATGCGGATTTCCCCCGTTACATATGGGATGAAATTAGCGATGACCTTTTTAATTGCGGAAGGATAGACATTGGCTCCCTTGATAATCAACATATCATCAGAGCGGCCTAATACCTTTACCCGTTTCCCTTTAAATCCGCAGCCCGGACACTCGTGCGTAAAGACCTGGATCACATCGCCTGTCGCAAAGCGAATTCTTGGCGATGCTTTTAGGTTAAATTCTGTTCCAATGATTTCACCGATTACCCCATCCTTGATTTCAATCGGGCGTTTCGTCTCCGGATCCACTAAATCAATCGGGAAAAGGCCTAAATCAGGGGCTACACAGTGGATACCGTAGTATTCATCAGAGTCACATGAGAACCCAAATTCCCCTAAGTAATCATAAACGCGGCATCCGTAAGCGGTTTCAATCCTCTTTTTCACCTCTGGTATTCCGATGCCCATCTCACCTACTGTAAATAATGCCTTTAAGCCCAGTTCACCGACTGTTTTTCCAATTAACCCAGGTGCTTTTTCAATTAAATGCTCGGCTAATGATGGCGTCATCATGGCAGCTTTAGGCTTGGTCATATCTGCATACTTTAAAATCATGCTGCTTCCGGCGCGGACATCAACATCGATCGGCAGCACCCCATGTGAACGAATCCCCCATAAAATGGATGATGTCGCATAAATTCCTAATGCATGGCTAAAGAGCAGCCTGTCACCGGAAAACACATCACCATATGCCAACATGTGAGCTATGTACCGATTTAAGAAATTCAAATCTTCCTTTGTAAACGTATAAGTGAAAGTAGGTTCACCTGATGTTCCACTTGTCGTCCCGGTAAATTCAATTTCATCCGGTGAACAGCATAAGTGCGTTCCGAAAGGATGGCCCCATTTTTCCCTTGCTTCTTTTTGATTCGCCCGTTCGAGTGCCTTATCCATAAACACTGGCAGCTTTCGGAAATCAGCAATGCTTCTGATGTCCTCAGGAACGACACCAATTTCATTAAATTTTCTGCGATAAAACTCGGAATTTCGGTAAACATAGCGGATTTGCTTTTGCAATAGGTGTTCTTGGTGCAATAAAATTTCTTCTTCCGTCATTGTGTTAAACATAGGATTTGTATACTTTACCTGCTTCGTTAAACTTTCAGTTAACTGCATAGCGTTTCCTCCTTTTGCTTTATTGGAATAATTTTCAAATTAACTTTCAATACACTTTTGACTATTTAGAATATTCTATATACAGTTTAAATCCTAATTTATCCCTAGTAAAATATTGATTTTTAATTCATGTATAAGTATTGCTTATACCTAAAAAGAAGGATTTTCCGTTTGTACAGCCAATAATAGTAATAGGCAAAATTATTGAGTTAATAATATCCAAGGTGGTGACATAGTTTGCAAATCGAGCAGTTGGAATACATTGTCTCGGTCATGGAATTACGGTCTTTTTCAAAAGCTGGCCAAGCACTTCATATTTCCCAGTCTGCCATCAGCCAGTCCATCACAAAACTGGAGAATGAATTAGGGGTTAAACTATTTAAGAGGCAGCATAATGGGGTGAAACCAACAGAAGCAGGAAAACAATTAGTTACCATTGCTATGGACGTCCTACAAAATTTAAATAGATTGCAAGTGGAAGCTGAGAAATACAAAATAGCTGCAAAGAGCCGGTTAACAATCGGAATTGTGTCCGGGCTGCATTTGCCGATTCTGCCAAAGCTGCTTGCTGACATCAAACAGGAATTTCCCCAGCAGGAAATCGCTCTAGTTGAAAAAAGTTCTCTGCACATCACGGAATCTATCATCAAAAAGGAAATAGATTTAGGGATTCTTGTGATCTATGAGGATACATTAAAATATAGAAACAGTATCACGTTCACAAAGTTGTCTCCCATTCATTTTTTTGTATTAGTCGACCCGTCCTCTCCTTTGGTTCATTTTGCATTTTTAGAACCTAAAGATATAACGGACCAAACATTTGTTATGTTTAATGGCGAGTATATGAACTGGTTTTTTAAAATTTTCAATCAGCAGCACGGGCCGCTTAAATTGTTATTTACTACTAACAATAACGAGAACATTTCCGAGGCAGTCCGGAACGGGCTGGCAATCGCAATAGAAACAGAGTCAGAGGCTCGGACCAATCCCTTTGTCAAAAGCGGAGAGATTTTAGCGATTCCTTTAATCGAGGATGTAAATAAAAATAGTTTCCTAGGGATGGCCACATTAAAGAATAAAGCTTTTTCTATAGAAAACCAAAAAACGATGAAATATTTTGAACGGGAGATATCCGGTTTATACAATAATTAAACGACTTTTATCCCTTCTAAACTTTAAGGAATTAGAAAATCCCAAAACAGAAGAGCATTCTTCTATTTTGAGATTTCAATAAATGATTATTTCATTTTCGGGTCTAAGGCGTCCCGAAGCCCGTCACCAAACATATTAAAACCAAGGACAACAAGCATGATGGCGAAGCCCGGGAACAACAAGGTCCAAGGAGCATTCGTGATAAATTGTCTGGAATCGGCCAGCATCTTTCCCCATTCTGGTTCGCCTGGCTGAGCCCCCAGTCCCAAAAAGCCTAACGCTGCTGCTTCTAAAATGGCAGTGGCAATGCCTAATGTGCCTTGTACAATGATTGGCGTAATCGAGTTAGGAAGTACATGCTGAAACAGCAGACGTCTATCGGACATGCCAGTAATTTTTGCGGCAGCGATGTATTCTTCTTCCTTTACACTTAACACCCGCGACCTAATCAATCGGCCGTACGTAGGAATATTAATAATCGCGATGGCCACCAGCGCATTAAAGAGACTCGGGCCTAAGATCGCGACAATCGCAATGGCAAGTAGAATACTAGGAAACGCCAGCATGATATCAAAAAATCGTGAAATGATGGTATCTAGCCACTTCCCGTAATAACCGGCAATCAAGCCGAGTAAAGAGCCCACGATGATCGAACCAATGACAGAAAAGAAGCCGATCCATAATGAAATTCTTGCGCCATAAATAATCCGCGTATAAATGTCCCTGCCCTGGTCATCCGTGCCAAACCAATGGTCTGCATTGGGAGATATCAAGGTTTTCTGCGGATTAAATCCATCGTAGGGCTGCGACGTAAGAACAGGGGCCAATATGCCCATCAAGATAAAGACGACGACAATTCCTAACCCAATCATGGCGGGACGCTGCTTTTTCAGCTTTTTCCAAGCTTCCAGCCACAATGATTTTTTAGTAGATTTATTGAAGGTAGGTTTATTAGCTACCGGTTGTAAGACTGTTTTCAAATTCCTCCCTCCTTAACGGTAATTAATTCGCGGATCTAAAAGTGAATAGAGGATATCGACGATTAAATTGACAAACACAAATATGGTGGCAATGATTAAAATTCCTGTTTGGATGACAGGGTAATCGCGAGAACCAATCGCATCATAAATGTAGCGGCCCACACCCGGCCAGCCGAAAATGGTTTCCGTCAGAACGGCGCCACCTAACAATAATCCTGTCAGCATGCCGATGATTGTTAAAATTGGTGCAAAAGCATTTTTTAAAGCATGTTTATAAAGCACCCAGAATCCCGACAGTCCTTTGGCACGTGCGGTCCGGACATAATCCAGCTCCAACACTTCAAGCATGCTTGACCTGGTAATCCTTGCAATAACCGCCATTGGAATGGTTCCCAAAGCAATACTCGGTAAAATTAAATGCTTAAATACATCCCAAAACCCTGCCCAATTTCCTTGTATCAACGTATCAAATAAAAGGAGGCCTGTAATCGCTTCAACCGGTTCTCTTGCATTCATTCGTCCGGTTGAGGGCAGCCAGCTTAGTTTCTCAGCAAAAATCCACTGTTCCATAAGGCCTAGCCAGAAGACCGGTATCGATACTCCCATTAAAGCGATTAACATCGCCGTATAATCAAACCAGGATGCTCTCCTCCAGGCCGCGATAATTCCGGCATTTACCCCGATGATGATCGCAATCAGCATACTCATGATCATTAATTCAATGGTTGCCGTTAAATACGGCATGATTTCTTCTTGGATCGGCTTTTTTGTTTTTAATGAAGTGCCAAAATCTCCCGTCACAATATCCGAAACATAGGAGAAATATTGAGTGGTAAGAGGTTTGTTCAATCCCATTTCCTCTCTCAGGTCCTTGACGGCATCCGGTGTCGCCTGATCGCCAAGTATAACGGTCGCTGGGTCCCCCGGGATGGCGTGGATGATAGAAAAAACAATGATCGACATTCCAATCAAAACTGGAAATAATTGCAATATACGGCGGGTAAAATAGTTAGACAAGCTTCCCTGCACCTCCTTTGCCGTTATTTATAATGATGGCAGGCAACATAGTGTCCATCACCTGCGTATCGTAATTCTGGCGTAACAGTTTCGCACTCAGCCATTTTGACAAAGCAGCGTGGATGAAACGGACATCCCTTCGGCGGATTGATTGGATTTGGCAAATCACCTTTGAGTACAATCCGCTCCCGTTTCTTTTCATGGTTGATGCTTGGTGCGGCTGAAAATAATGCTTGTGTATAGGGATGCAGGGGATTTTCGTATATGCTTTTCTTGCTGCACTGTTCCACCATTTTCCCTAAATACATCACGCCAATTCTGTCGCTAATATGCTTCACAACACTTAAATCATGGGAAATAAATAAATATGTTAAGCCGAAATCGCGTTGCAATTGTCTTAATAAATTCAGTACCTGCGATTGGATTGAAACGTCCAGGGCCGAGACGGCTTCATCAGCAATGATTAGTTTCGGATTCAAAGAAAGCGCCTTAGCAATCCCGATCCGCTGCCTTTGTCCCCCGGAAAATTCATGCGGGTATCTAGAAGCATGGTAGGCACTTAACCCGACTACCTCCAATAGCTCATGTACCCTTCTTTTTCGCTGTTCTGGACTAAAATCCGTATTGACAATCATTGGTTCTTCAATTAAATCACCAGCGGTTTTTCGAGGATTGAGTGATGCGTATGGGTCCTGAAATATCAACTGAATATCTCGGTAAACCGGTCTCATTTCCTTATGAGGAAGTTTAGAAATCTCTTTTCCTTGAAACAAAATTTCCCCGTCCGTCGAATT
Source organism: Neobacillus sp. PVCKKU3 (assembly GCF_058323225.1). Classification (NCBI taxonomy): domain Bacteria; kingdom Bacillati; phylum Bacillota; class Bacilli; order Caryophanales; family Bacillaceae; genus Neobacillus; species Neobacillus sp. PVCKKU3. The sequence continues at coordinate 10,542 of NZ_JBLVQN010000030.1, read as the reverse complement.
AATTAACCGCAAAATCGCTTTACCGGTCGTCGATTTGCCGCAGCCCGATTCCCCCACCAAACCAAATGTTTCATTTTCGAAGATATGAAAATTCACCCCATCGATAGCCTTTACAACATTCGTGTTCCTTCCGAAAAAGCCGCTTTTGATAGGGAAATGTACTTTTAAATCCTTAACTTCAAGTAACGGTGACGGCATGTTTAACCTCCTTTGCCAAAAAACAGCGGGATTTTTGGCCTGGATCAATCTCATAAAGTTCAGGCTCTGCATTTAAACATTCTTCCATCGCAAATTTACATCGAGAGGCAAATTTACACCCCTCCGGCATTTCCGACGGAATGGGGACATTTCCCGGGATGGTTTCGAGCCACTCGACCTCTTCTTCGAGGGTCGGGATGGATTCGATTAATCCTTTTGTATAAGGATGAGACGGTGAAGAAAATATGGTTTTTACATCTGCTTCTTCGACAACCCTGCCCGCATACATGACAATGACCCGGTCACATACTTCTGAAACGACGCCAAGGTCATGGGTAATCATCATGATGGAGGTATTGCTTTTCTTCTTCATTTGTTGAATCAATTCCAAAATTTGCGCTTGAATCGTCACATCGAGTGCCGTTGTCGGTTCGTCCGCAATAATCAGTCTAGGATTGCAGGCAAGGGCCATCGCAATCATGACGCGTTGCCGCATCCCGCCGGATAACCGATGAGGATAGTCCTTCACAATCTTCTCAGCCCGGGGAATGCCAACTTGAGTTAGCAGCTCAATGCTTCTTTCTTCCGCTTCTTTTCTATTTAATTTCATATGGAGTCTAAGGGCTTCTCCAATTTGATTGCCAATTGTGTAGCTGGGGTTTAGGCTTGTCATCGGTTCTTGGAAGATCATCGCAATTTCATTGCCGCGAATCTTGCGCATCTTCTTATCAGTCAATTTGGTGAGCTCAACATCTTCAAATCGGATGCTGCCTTCGACAATTTTGCCTTTTCTGGGTGGCAGTAATTGCATGATGGAGAGGGCGGTAACACTTTTTCCTGAACCCGACTCTCCCACTATGCCAAGCGTTTCGCCCTCGTTAACGGTGAAACTGACACCGTCAACGGAGCGAACCACGCCATTATCTGTAAAAAAGTGCGTTTTCAAGTTTTGAACAGAAAGCAACGGCTCCATTCTTTCCCTCCTGTTATGAATAGATTGTAAGTTTATTACTTTTCTATATAAACCTCAGCTAAACTTTCATAACCAATCGCATGAGGAACATATCCCTTTACGTACCCAGCACCAGCCAGCGGTGTTTCCACATATGCAAGCGGAATGGTTGGGGCATCTTCATATACGAGATCCTGAACCTCTTTATATAACTTTGTACGCTCTTCTTTATCAATCGTTGTCTGTGCGGTTCTTAGTAATTGATCCACTTTTTCATTCTTATAAGCGGAGCGGTTTTGAACCGACTCAGAACTTAACATGGTAAACAGAAAGTTGTCAGGGTCGCCATTTTCACTAATCCGGCCGATTCCGGCAAAGGCATATTCACCTTTTACTAATTTTGATAAATAAGTGGCCCATTCATAGTTGACAATTTTTACTGTAATCCCCACCTTCGCCAAGTCGGACTTAATCGCTTCCGCTACCTTTGTAGGTTGTGGGAAATAGGACCTATCGGTTGACATAATCGAAAATTCTGTTTCAAATCCACTAGCAAAGCCTGCTTCTGCAAGCAGCGCTTTCGCCTTTTCCGGATTATACTCATAGCCCTTTACATCATCGTTATATCCCCAAATAAATGGAGGAATCATATTTTTTGCAGGCTTGGCTACCGGGCCGTAGAAAGTATCGATGATTCCTTTCTTATTGATGGCATAGTTAATCGCTTGCCGGACTTTAACATTATCAAAAGGTGATTTTGCCAGATTAAACGTTAAATAGCCAAGGCTTCCTGCTGGGCGTTTAAAGATCTGCAGGCTGTCATTTTTTTCTATTGAAGATAAATCGCTTTGGTTGATTCCGTCCATTAAATCAATTTCGCCATTCTTTAATGCCGTCAATCTAGAGGAATTATCAGGAATTACTTTAAACATTAATTTATCAAGCTTAGGGAGACCGGCAACCCAGTACTTATCATTTTTTTCAAGCGTGACGGAGTCATTGGGCTTCCATTCTACAAATTTGAAGGGACCTGTTCCGACAGGATGGTCTTTAATATTATCCCCGTACTCCTTTAATGCAGCAGGACTAATGATGCCAAAAGTGGTGATTCCCAGGTTCGGCAAAAATGTAGCATTCGGCGCAGTCAAGATAAATTCGACGGTATGTTCATCCGGCGCTTTGACTTCTTGTATGACTCCTTTGAAGGTTCTGTTAAAAATAGAGAAATCACCTTTGTGCTGCGGATGAGAATCGTCCATCATCCGTTGAAAGTTATAAACAACCGCCTCTGCGTTAAAATCAGTTCCATCATGAAATTTCACATTTTCCTGTAATTTAAAGATCCAAACCTTTCCATCATCGCTAACGGTCCATTCCTTGGCTAATTTTGGAACAACTTCTGTTCCGTCCTTTTTATAATCAATCAGCGTTTCAAAAATATTTTTAGATATTCTAGAAGACTCAGCATCAATTAAATTATGAGGATCCAGAGTAACCGTGTCCGTTGCCCTGCCGTAAATTAATGTGCCTCCAGAAGTATCTCCTTTTTCTTTGCTCTTATTAGCCGTTGATTTATTTCCGCTACACCCGGCGATCACCAAGACAGCCAAAATCGTGAAGACCATGAATATTTTTTTCATTTTTTTCACTCTCTTATCCCTCCACCATTTTGTGCTGTAACTGATTTAAATTGGGTCTTCTATCTTTCCATGGCTGAGCTTCTTCAAGCTGGCCAGCTAACTGGAATAATGTAGCCTCATCTGCAAACCTTGCGGCAAATTGCATTCCAATCGGCAGTCCTTCCCTGCTCCAGCCTAGCGGCAGACTGATGGCCGGTTGTCCTGTGGTGTTGAACAGATTGGTAAATGGAGAGTAGGCCATCATTCTTTCAATCCATTTCTCCGCATCAAGACTGGGATCATTTGCATTGAGTTTGCCAATTGGCCAAGGCAACTGTGCAATTGCCGGCGTAAGTAGTAGGTCAAATTCCGTAAAGAATTGGCCGACTGTCCTTGATACAGAATTATTAATCTCAAATGCTTCCAATAAATCATAGGCTGTCATATTTTGGCCGTACTGGTATATAGCCCAGTTAGAGGCTTCAAGGTTTTTGGTCGAAGGAATTCGATTTAAACCTGCTTTAATTTTTTCCATGCTATGGCCCAGATTGGCTGACCAAATTCGCAGCGTAGCTAGAAGCTGCTGTTCCGGATTAATCACTGGTGAAGCTTCTACAAGCTCGTGCCCTAGGTCTTCACATAATTGAATCGTTTTATATAAGGCCTGCTTGCATTCTTCGTCGACTGGCGCATGGTTCCAAGGTTTATCAGTCCATGCAATCCGAAACTTTTTTGTCCTCTTCTTCATTTCATTTAGATAAAGAAAATCTGGTTTCTCCATCCAGTTTCGGGCACCAGGATCTGCTCCCCCTATCGAATCCAGCAATGCAGCAGCATCCCTTACTGTGCGGGTCACGGCAAATTCATTTCCCATTCCATTTAAAATCTCTGGTCGATGAGGACCATTTGGGATTCGGCCCCTGGTTGGCTTTAAACCGACTAATCCATTCACTGCGGCAGGCTGCCGGATGGAACCTGCCCCATCATTAGCATGGGCGATAGGGACAATTCCTGCCGCGACAGCTGCACAAGCTCCTCCGCTCGAACCCCCTGAACTTAAATTTGGATCCCATGGATTTCGAGTTGGTCCGTATAATACCGATTCTGTGGAAAAATTAAACGCAAATTCTGGAGTCGTTGAGGTTCCTACGGTGACAAGACCCGCCTTGCGAAACCTTGCCATCAAATTGGTGTCTTGTGGAGTGCTCATTCCTTGACCAAACCTGCTTCCAAGCTGGACTGGAATCCCTTTTGCTTGCGCACTAGATTCTTTAATAAGAAATGGCACACCAGTGAACGGTCCATCTGGAAGACCTGCTTCGATTTCTTGGTTCGATTCCTTTGGAAGGACACTTACGACAGCATTGATTACGGGGTTTAGTTTCTCAATCCCCTCAAATGCTGCTTGCACCAATTCCTTGGAGGAGACCTCCCCTGCTTTTACCAAGGACGCCAAATCGGTTGCATCAAATTTCGAGTATTCATTAAAATTCATAGAACTTGTCACCTCATTTTTTTAATGCGCAGAGTTCATTATTTGGGAATCAAAAATAATCCCTTTTTCGCTTAGCCGTTTGATTTCTATATCGTCAAGACCAAGTATGGATTGTAAAATTTGGTGGTTGTGTTCTCCTAACTGCGGTTCAATTGGTGTATCCCCGTTTTTTAGGCCGATTTCTTTCTCGAAGAATTTTATCGGCAGGTTCGGCAGCTTCACTTTCCCGAGTACTGGATGCTTCACATCGATGACCATATTTCTTCCTATTAAATGAGGGTCATTTATTAAGTCCTTTCCGTTTTTGACTTCTCCGGCAGGGATATGCAAATCAGCTAAAAATCTAAGCACTTGATCGGCCGTTCTATTTTTTGCCCAATCAGCAAAAATTTCGTTTAAGTAATCCAGGCTGGCTGCTCGTTTCTCCATGGAAGGAATGTCGTCCCCCTCGAATTCCTTGACAATGTCTTCTCGTCCGATCCCTTGATAGACCTTTGTAAAACGATCATTTCCGGAAGCACAAACAATTACCCATTGATTATCGCTTGTTTTAAAGGCTTCCCATGGAGCCCCGAGTGGGTCTTTGTTTCCGCGGGCCATTAATGGCTCACCTGTCATGCTGGTTCGAATTACCGTCTCTTCGAGGACAGAGAATACACTGTCCATCATACTGACTTCAAGTCGCTGGCCCTTTCCCGTCTTATTCCTTTCGATGATGGCACTTAAAATCCCGACCGTTAAATAAATACCAGACAATGAATCTGCCACTGCAGGCCCCGTCTTTAAAGGCTTTCCTCCCTCTAGGCCGTTTTGGCTCATCAACCCGCCCATTGCTTGGGCGATCCCGTCAATGCACGGAAGATGTGAATACGGCCCATCACTGCCAAATCCATTTAATGAAGCATAGATGATTTTGGGATTCACTTCTTTAACGGCTTCATAGCCAATCCCAAGTTTGTCGACGGTTCCGGCTACGAAATTTTCCACAATGACATCAAATTCTTTAGCTAACTCTAGAAATATCTTCTTTCCTTCGTCACTCTTCATATTGAGGGAAATTGATTTTTTCCCTCGATTAAGCATGTAGAAGTAACCGCTTACACTATCTTTAAAAGGAGGGATCGACCTAGAGCGGTCACCAGCTCCAGGTCTTTCTACCTTAACCACTTCGGCCCCTAAATCCTGCAGCATCAGCGTTGCATATGGGGCAGAAAATACCCAGCTAAGGTCCAATACTTTAATCCCGTCTAATGGTTTTGTCATCTCTTCATCGGCTCTCTTTCGTTATTTCTCAATCGTGACTTGATACATATTTTCTGCTCCTGTTGGATGAGGGAAGTATCCCTTCACGTAACTAGCCGTAACAACAGGCTCCTTTACTTCTACAAGCGGTACGGACGGAGCATCTTCATGGACAAGTTCCTGAACCTTTTTGTAAATCTTAGCTCGTTCGTTTTGGTCCATCACAGATTTTGCCTGCATCAAGAGATCGCTCACTTCATCATTCTGATAGAAGGTATGGTTTTGGGCTGCGCCCTTAACGGCATTATTTTTGCTCAGCATCGAATATAAGAAATTATCCGGATCACCATTGTCGCCAACCCAGCCAATCATTCCAATCATATGTTCACCCTTTCGAAGCTGGTCAATATACGCGGCCCATTCAAGGGAAACAACCTTTACTTTAATCCCTGCTTTTTCAAGACTTGTTTTCATCGCCTCGACCATTTTTACAGGTTGCTGCATGTAAATACGGGAATTGGATGTGACGGAAAACTGCAGCTCGAAGCCATTTGGATAGCCTGCTTCCGCTAACAGCTGCTTTGCTTTATCCACATCGTATTCGTAATCCTTCACATCATTGTTATAAGCCCAGCTTTCAGAAGGCAGCATGTTCTTAACTGGGGATGCTAGGCCATAATAAAAGGCATCGGCAATTCCCTTCTTGTCGATCGCGTAGTTAATCGCTTGACGAACCTTTGGATTATTAAGCGGCTCTTTCGTATTATTGATCGACAGGTAGCCAACATTTAACGGCGGACGAAGGGTAATTTGGAGGTTTTTATCCTCTTTTACCGAACTTAAATCTGATGGATTCAAACTAACCATGATATCGATTTCGCCATTCTTTAAAGCTGTTAATCTTGCAGAGTTATCAGGAATTACCTTATAAATCAATTTATCCAGCTTCGGCAAACCCTTTTTCCAATAGTTCTCGTTTTTCACAAGGGTAACTGAATCATTTCTTGTCCAAGATTCAAATTTAAACGGTCCTGTGCCGACTGGATTTTCATTGATTTTAGCACCATATTTTTTAATCGCTTCCGGGCTGATGATGCCAAACGCATGCATCCCAAGATTCGCTAAGAAGTTTGCCTGCGGTTTTGCCAGTGTAAATTGAACTGTGTTTTGATCAATAGCCTTCACTTCTTCAATCACACTTCCATCGCCTTTAAAGCCGTTAAACATACCGCGGTATACCGAGAATGTTCCATCAAACCGCGCAGGATTAGTTTTATCCATCATTCTTTCAAAGTTAAAGACAACTGCTTCAGCATTAAAATCTGTCCCATCTTGGAACTTAACACCCTCCTGCAATTTAAACGTCCAAACTTTCCCATCATCAGAAGTAGTCCATTCCTTCGCTAATGCCGGCACCACATCCGTTGTTTTTTGATCGTACTCAACCAAGGTTTCATAGACGTTTTTCGTTACCCGCCATGTTTCGATTTCATTGGCGTTCTGAGGATCCATGGAATAGCTATCTGCCCCTCTGCCAAAAATCAATACTTGTTCTTCCTGTTTTTTGCTGTTATTGGTTCCTTCTTTTTTCTTAGATGTTGTGCTGCTACAAGCTGAAACCAAAAGGGAAAGTATCAAAACAAAGGTTACTAATCCTAATTTTCTTTTTCTCATTTTCTTGCCCCCAATAGATAAAGTAGGTTACAGCAAAACAGCTTCCAGCTTACAATTTCGCTTTGGCACCTTCTAGGAATTCTTCAATTTGTTCCTTCGTTTTTGAATCGTTGCCAATGAATTCCGCAAGTGTCCGCCCACTTTTGTAAGCTACTAAACTCGGAATCCCCATAACCCCAGCTTCAGCGCAAATGTCTTTTCGAGCATCTGAGTCAACTTTATAAAAAGAAAACTCTTCACGATTGTTTTCAATAATCTCATCGATAAACGTATCAATGAACCGGCAATCCGGGCACCAGTCTGCTGAAAACAGCATGACAGCCGCTTTTTCTCCATTTTTTAGCTCCTCATACTGTTCTAGATTTTTAATGTTTTCCATATCCATTCTCCTTTACATGTTTTTATTTAAAACGGGTGCTTTCAAGCCTAAATTGAATACCTTATTGGCGTTTTTCCAATAGAATTTCTCTCTGACAGAGTCCTTTAGTGGCCAGGCTTCGATTTCACTAATGACATCTTTGATTGGCATACCGAGTGTCAGCCAATCACTGCCGAAAACAATTTTGTCCTGAATTAAGGAGTTTGCATAATACATGAACATGTCCCACCCTGTATTTGACTCAGCAATGTATTTCGGCCTAAATGCGGAGGTATCAACATAAAGATTTTCATATTTTAATAACATTGCGATTAAATCTGGCACCCATGGCCAGCCACCGTGCCCGGCAATGATTTTTAAATTTTTGAAATCCATCAGCGGCGCTTCAAGATTGGACGGATGATCAAGAAAAACAGAAGTTTGCCGGTAATAATTAATCGAACAGTGAATCCATATCGGGATATTCAGTTCATCACAAAGGGCGTATAACGGATAATATTTCCGGTCATCAGCCTTTACCCCATGCTCATATGGAGGTATCACAACCGCCTTATACCCTTGTTCGGTTAAGGCTTTGCGGACTGTTTTCAAACTTTCAGTTCCCTTATGAGGGTTGAAGCCGGCAAAGCCAATAAAACGACCAGGATGTTTCTTTAATATTTCTGCCACATAGTCATGGTCGGCTGGCGGCTCGGACCCGTCTCGTCCGTAATCCATATTGTGAATGGCATGGTAAACCACCCCTGACTCACTAAGCATGTTAAGAAATTTGTCCATTGAGAATTCTTCTTCAAGCTTGGCATAGACGTCCCGCATGACGGCGTCAACAGATTGCTGCTGGGCTTTTTGGAAAAATTCCTCTTTTGACATCCCTGCAAGCTGCGCCCACTTTTTCCCGAACAACAAGCGGTATTCGGTATTATTGGGGTCGATTTCCTTAGGCTCTTCAAAAATAAATTCAGGCAGTGTATTTGAACAATCAATAAACAATTTCTAGTTACCTCCTAGTTCTCTAGTAATTTTTTTCAAAAAGCGGTGTTTTGGTTAACGATTTCTCCAGTGTTCCAGGTTCACACCAAATGATTTCCGGCGTCAGCCTTGCCTCCGTATGAAGGGCATTCTTAATCCTTGCTTCTAATTCAGGTAATTTTGTTCTGACAAATGCCGAGTTATACTCGAGTTTGATTTGCAGCGGCGGTACCACCCTTGGCGGCGGATTGTTCAGAACAATTCTTAGTTCTCCTGTAATATCCGGAACAAACGTAGAAATGACTTTTTTAATCGCCGAAGGATAGACATTTGCTCCTTTCACGATGAGCATATCATCGGCACGGCCTACGAACTTGATTCTTCTCCCTTTAAACCCGCAGCCCGGACATTCACTGGTGAACACCTGAATCACGTCTCCAGTTGCATAACGCACTCTTGGAAGCCCTTTCAAATTTAACTCTGTTGTCACCCGTTCACCAATCACTCCGTCATAGATCTCTAGTGGCTGCTTTGTTTCCGGATCGACTAAATCATTCGGGAACAAGTTTAAATCTGGTGCTACACAGTGGATGCCATGATATTCATCAGAATCGCAGGAAAAACCTAGTTCTCCTAAATAATCATAGATTCGGCATCCATATGCCTCTTCAATTCTTTTCTTCACCTCAGGTACGCCCACGCCAATTTCTCCGACTGTAAAAATCGCCTGTAGGCCAAGGTCTCGTACATTCCATCCTTGCTCTTCCGCCCGACTAATTAAATGCTCAGCCAAAGACGGGGTCATCATGGCACCAGATGGCTTTGTCATCATCGCATATTGCAAGATCGTCTTGCTCCCTGCTCTTACGTCCACGTCAATCGGCAATACCCCCTGAGAACGGACCCCAAATAAAATGGAAGAAGTTGCGTAAATACCTAAAGAGTGACTGAATAACAATCTCTCACCAGCATGGATGCCTCCATATTCGAGCATGTGCCGGATATAGCGGTTTAAAAACTCAATGTCTTTCTCAGTGAAGCTATAAGTAAAGGTTGGAACTCCAGATGTTCCGCTTGTGGTACCGGTAAAGACAATGTCATCCGGTGAACTGCATAAATGCATCCCAAACGGGTGGCCGAACCGCTCCATGGATTCCTGCTGGCTGATTCTTTCGGAAGCCTTATTCATGAAAAGCGGCAGATTCTGATAGTCTGAAAATGTACGAATATCTTCTGGTGAAGCACCGGCCTCGATGAATTTTCTTCGATAATATTCCGAATTTCGGTACACATATTTTAATTGCTTCCTAAGTAAATCCTCTTGATACGTCTTTATTTCTTCTTCTGTCATATTGTTAAAAATAGGATTTGTGTACGTTACCTCACTTGCTTTCACTTTTGTGAGCATCATTTCACTCCCCTGCCATATTGTGTCAAATTTGGTACGCATTTTTTGTATTTTCAAATCATTCTGTATATTTTGATTATAATGGGATAATAGACTGGTGAGAAATATGAGTATTTAATAGGGGGTATAAGCAGCGCTTATAAGGGGGGGACAATCAAAATAAAAAGTAAAGCATTTATGAAAAAAAGTGGCGACGATCTCTAACGGGTTCCGCTTCCTGTCGCAAAACCCGAAAATGCAATCGAAAATGTAGCCCAATTTTGACTGCAATTTGTTTCTGTTTTTGCAATTCATAATAAAATGGCTCAGTTCACTACACTGAGCCATTTTAAGTTGCCTGAATACTACTCGATAAAAAGATGCTAATACCCTCATCTGGGTCCGTGAGGGTCCGCTCTTATCGGTTGGGGGGCAGGTCAAGCACCGAGTTTGATAAATAAGCGGAGAAATTTCTCTTATTTAGGAAATAGCACCGAAAATAGCCTAAATAGACGGAAAGATTCCGACTAATGAATCAAAAAACGTGAAAATGGGTAATTTTTCTTTGCTTACTCGGAAAACCTCCGCTTATATCCCCCGAACCCAGCTCTATTCTACTGTTTAACC